>NZ_JALPKQ010000064.1:0-26162 GCF_051383655.1 Geodermatophilus sp. CPCC 205761 | reverse complement strand
ACGATCCGACTTGGCCGCTCGGGGGCCGGCTCGGGACGGCGGCGGCGCGGGCGGAGCGGGTCGACCGCGTGCGCCGGCACCGGCAGCAGCAGCCGGGCCAGCCGGCTGCGGTCCCGGCCGCGCTGGTGCTCGATCGCCTCGGGCTCGCACCGGGCGAACCGGATGAGCAGCCCGACGATCAGCAGGGTGAGCACCAGGGACGTGCCGCCGGCGGAGATCAGCGGCAGCTGGACCCCGGTCACCGGCAGGACGCCGACGACGTAGCCCATGTTCATCGCGGCCTGGCCGATCAGCCAGACGGTGATGGCCACGCAGGCCAGTTGGACGAAGCGGTCGGCGGAGCGGCGGGCGATCCGGAAGCCGGCGTAGGCGAGCACGCCGTAGAGGGTGACCACCACCAGGCACCCGAGAAACCCGAGCTCCTCGCCGATGATCGCGAAGATGTAGTCCGACTCCGCGTGCGGCAGCAGGTTCCACTTCATCGCGCTGTTGCCCAGCCCGACGCCCCACAGCCCGCCGGTGGCCAGGGCGTAGAAGCCGCGGATGGCCTGGAAGCCGCCGTCGGAGGGGTCGGCGAAGGGATCGAGGAAGGCGGTGATCCGCGCCATCCGGTAGGGCGCCGCCTGGATCATCACGACGATCCCGATGGCCGCCCCGGCCATCCCCCACGCGAAGAACCGCAGCGGCAGGCCGGCCCCCCAGAGCAGCCCGATGAGGACCAGTCCCAGGCTCATGATCGCGCCGAAGTCCGGCTCCAGGTACAGCAGCAACGACAGGACGGCGAACACCGGCAGCAGCGGGACGACCATCGCCCTGAGCGTCAGGTAGCGGTCGCGGACGGCCAGGATGTGCGCGCCCCACAGCGCGTAGACCAGCTTGGCCAGCTCCGAGGGCTGGAAGTCGGTGAACCCCAGGTCGATCCACTGCCGGGAGCCGTTGAGCTGCTTGCCGATGCCGGGCACGAGGACGACGAGCAGCAGCAGGACCGCACCGACCAGCGCCAGGGGCGCCCAGCGGCGGACGAACCCGACCGGCGTGCGGACGGCGACGTAGCAGAGCACCAGGCCCACGCAGGCGAGCAGCACCTGCTTGACCCCCGGGACCCAGGCCGGCTGGTCGTCCAGGGCGGCCTCGATCGCGGAGGCGGAGAAGACCATGACCAGGCCGATGGCCAGCAGCAGGCCGGCCGCACCGACCACGAGGTGGCAGCTGGTCATGGGACCGTCGAGCCAGGCCGGGGCGGGGAACCGGCGCGGTGCGGTCCTCCCCCGGGCGGCCGGCGTCGTCCGGCGTGCCTCGCGCAGCGGTGTGGCGCCGGTGGACTCCATCGGGCCATCGTCTCTGCTGCCCCGCGTGTCGCGGGGCAGCGGAGGGGCGTGTCGCGGTAAGCGACCTCTCACAGGCCCGTGATGGACAGCCAGTCGGCGTAGAACAGCCCCAGCCCGAACGCCACCGCCATCCCGGTCACCAGCCAGAACCGGACGATGACGGTGTTCTCCGTCCAGCCCGCCAGCTCGAAGTGGTGGTGCAGCGGCGCCATCCGGAACACCCGCCGGCGGGTGGCGCGGAAGAACGCCACCTGGATGATCACCGAGAGCGTCACCGCGACGAACAGGCCGCCGAGGACGATCAGCAGCAGCTCCGTGCGGGTCACGATGGCCAGCCCGGCCAGCAGGCCGCCCAGGGCCAGCGAGCCGGTGTCGCCCATGAAGATCCGGGCCGGGCTGGTGTTCCACCACAGGAAGCCCAGACAGGCCCCCAGGCCGGCGGCCGCCACGAGCGTCACGTCGAGCGGGTCGCGGACGGTGTAGCAGCCGTCGATGACCTCGGTGGTGCAGTCGTGGGTGAACTGCCAGAACGAGATGATCGTGTACGCGCCGCACACCATCGCCGAGCAGCCGGCCGCCAGCCCGTCCAGCCCGTCGGTGAGGTTCACCGCGTTGGAGAACCCGGCGATGAACAGGTAGGCCAGGATCACGAAGCCGATCGACCCCAGCGCCAGGGGCGCGATGTCGCGCACGTAGGAGACGACGGTCGAGGCCGGGGTGGTGCCGGCGGGGTCGGGGAAGTTGATCGCCAGGACAGCGAAGGCGACGCCGACGACCAGCTGCCCGACCAGCTTCGCCGTCTTGTTCAGGCCGAGGCTGCGCCGGTAGCGGATCTTGAGGTAGTCGTCGAGGAAGCCGACCGTGCCCAGCCCGACCATGAGCAGCAGCACCAGCAGCCCGCTGGCGGTCACGCCACGGCCGGGCTGGTTCACCAGGAACAGGTGGGAGACCAGGTACCCGCCGACGGTCGCCCCGACGATGACGGTGCCGCCCATGGTGGGCGTGCCCTTCTTCGACAGGTGGCTCTCGGGGCCGTCGTCGCGGATCTCCTGGCCGAAGCCCCGCCGCCGGAACAGGTGCACGGCCACGGGGGTGGCGAGGATGGAGATCACCAGGCCGAAGGCCGCGGCGATGAGGACGGACTTCACGCGCCTGCCCCGGTGTCGAGCAGGTCGGCGGCCAGCACCTCGAGCCCGTAGGACCGGCTGGCCTTCACCAGCACGACGTCACCGGGCACCAGGACCTCCGTCAGCAGCTGCCGGGCCGCGGCCCGGTCCGGCACGTGCACCGCGCCCTCGTTCGTGGTGTCGCCCCGCGCCGCTCCCGCGGCCGCGGCGCCCACCGCTATCCCTACCGCATCGGGCCCGACCGCCACGACGAGGTCCACCCCGGAGGCCACCGCGTCGCGGCCCAGCCGCTCGTGCTCGGCGGCCGCGTCCGGCCCCAGCTCGGCCATCGCACCGAGGACGGCGATCCGCCGCCGCCCGGCCAGACCGGACAGGGCGGCGAGCGCGGCGCGCATCGACTCCGGGTTGGCGTTGTAGGCGTCGTTGACGACGGTGACGTCGTCGGCGCGGCGGCTGACCTCCATGCGCCAGCGGCTGCGCGGCCCGGCCTCCGACAGCGCCGCGGCGATCGCGGGCACCTCGAGGCCCACGGCGAGCGCGGCACCGGCCGCCGAGAGCGCGTTGGCCACCTGGTGGACGCCGACCACCTGCAGGTGCACCGGCGCGCTCTCCCCCGCCGCGACCAGCGTGAACCGTGGCCGGCCGGACCCGTCGAGCGTGACGTCGTCGGCCCGGACGTCGGCGCCCTCGGCCCGTCCGGTGGTGAGCACCCGGGCGCGGGTGCGCGGGGCCATGCCCAGCACGCGGGCGTCGTCGGCGTTGAGGACGGCGGTGCCGTCGGCGGGCAGCGCCTCGACCAGCTCGCCCTTGGCCGCGGCGATCCCGTCCGGAGAGCCGAACTCGCCCAGGTGCGCCGATCCGACGTTGAGGACCACGCCGACCTCCGGGGCGGCGATCCCGCACAGGCGGGCGATGTGCCCGGGCCCGCGCGAGCCCATCTCCAGGACCAGGAAGCGGGTGGTGGAGTCCGCGTCGAGCACGGTCAGCGGCAGGCCGATGTCGTTGTTGTAGGACCCGGGCGGGCTCACCGTCGGGCCGGCGCCGGCCAGCACCTGGCCCAGCAGGTCCTTGGTCGACGTCTTGCCGGAGGAGCCGGTGATGCCCAGCGTCCGCAGGCCGCCGTCCCGCAGGCGGGCGTGCACGGCGGCGGCCAGCCGGCCGAGCGCGGCCACCGGCTCGTCGACGACCACGCAGGGCAGCGCGTCGTCCGGGCGGGTGGTCAGGGCCGCGACCGCACCGGCCGCTGCGGCGGCGGCGAGGAAGTCGTGCCCGTCGACGCGCTCCCCGGGCACGGCGACGAACAGGTCACCGGGGGCCACGGCGCGCGAGTCGACGGTGACCTTCCCGGTGACGGTGCCCGCGGCGTCCGCCGTCAGCCGCCCGGACACCGCCTCCGCCACGGCTGCCAGGTCGAGGGCGATCACGCTGGGGGCTCCACTCCGGCCGGCGCGAGCTGCGCCAGGGCCTCGCGCACGACGGCGCGGTCGTCGAACGGGTGCAGGGTGCCGGCCACCTCCTGGCCGGACTCGTGGCCCTTGCCGGCCACGAGGACGGCGTCGCCGGGGCGGGCGCGCGCGACCGCGGCGGCGATCGCCGCGCGCCGGTCGCCGACCTCGAGGACCGCGTCGCGGCGGTCGGCCGGGACGCCGGCGAGCATCGCGGCGCGGATGGCGGCGGGGTCCTCCGAGCGGGGGTTGTCGTCGGTGACCACCAGCAGGTCGCTGCCCAGGACGGCGGCCGCCCCCATGGCGGCCCGCTTGCCGGGATCACGGTCGCCGCCGCAGCCGAGCACGGTGAGGACCCTGCCCGAGGTGGCCGCGCGCAGCGCGGCGAGCGCGGTGGTGACGGCGTCGGGGGTGTGCGCGTAGTCGACCACCACGACGAACGGCTGGCCGGCGTCGACCGGCTCCATGCGGCCGGGCACGACCGTGACGGCCAGGCCCGCCAGCGCCGTCTCGACGGGGACGCCGACGGCGTCGAGCAGCGCCACCGCCAGGACGGCGTTGGCCACGTTGAAGTCCCCGGGCAGCCGCACCCGGGCCGGCCAGCTGCGCCCGCCGGGCCCGGAGAGGGTGAAGGCCGAGCCGCCGCCGGGCGAGACGGTGACGTCGGTGGCGCTCCAGTCCGCGTCCCCGCCCCGGCCGGAGACGGTGACCGCCCGGCGGCCGGCGAGCATCCCGGTCAGCCGGCGCCCGTACGGGTCGTCGACGTCGACCACCTCGACCGCGGCCCGGCCGTCGAAGAGCCGGGCCTTGGCGAGGAAGTAGTCCTCGAGGTCGGTGTGGAAGTCCAGGTGGTCGCGGCCGAGGTTGGTGAAGCCGGCCGCCGCGAACGGCACGCCGCCGACCCGGCCGAGCACCAGCGCGTGGCTGGAGACCTCCATCACCACCGTCTGCACGCCCGAGTCGGCCATCCGGGCCAGCAGCGCGTGCAGCGCCGGCGCCTCGGGCGTCGTCCGGACGCTGGGGAAGGCGGTGACCGTCGGCGACCCGTCGTCCGCCCGACCGCGGGTGCGGGTCTCGACCGTGCCGATCAGGCCGGTGCCGCGGCCGGCGGCGGCCAGCCCGGCCTCCACCAGGTAGGCCGTCGTCGTCTTGCCGTTGGTGCCGGTGATCCCGATGACCTGCAGCCGGCGGCCGGGCTCCCCGTACACCCGCGCGGCGACGGCGCCCAGCAGCGCGCGGGGGTCGTCCACGACGCACACCGGCAGACCGGTGGCGACCGCCGCGTCGCGGCCCGTGGGGTCGGTGAGGACGGCGACCGCACCGCGGGCGGCGGCGTCGGCGGCGAACCGGGCGCCGTGCGTGCGGGCGCCCGGGAGGGCCGCGTACAGGTCGCCGGGCCGGACCTCACCCGAGGCGAGGGTCACGCCGGTGACCGCCGCGCCGGGGTCGCCGGAGAGAGGCGGGCCGACCAGGTCGGCGAGGTCGGCGAGGGTCAGCGGGGCCGACGGCCCCGGCCGGCTCCCCGGCGCCCTCCCGCTCTCGTTCACGGGGCTCCAATCTACCGGCGGGCCGGGCGCGGCCCGCCCCCCACACGCGGGGACGGCCGACACACCTGTCCGCCGGCGACTACTCCGAACCCGTGAGGCGGAAGTCCGGGCGCGGCGTCCCCGACGGGACGATCCCGTCGGCGGTCAGCGCCTGCCGCATGATGTCGGCGAAGACGGGCGCCGCCACCTGGCCGCCCTCCGCGGAGCTGGTGGGCCGCTCCAGGTCCACGGCGACGACGTACTGCGGGTCGTCGGCCGGGGCGAAACCGACGAACGTGGTCACGTACCCGCCGCCGTCGTAGCAGCCGCACTCGGGGTTGGCGCGCTGGGCGGTGCCCGTCTTGCCGGCCACGCGGAACCCGTCGACCTGCGCCAGCGGGGCGGTGCCGCCCGGTCCGACGACGGCCTCGAGCATGTAGGCCATCTGGTCGGCGGTCGACTCGCTGACCACCCGGGTGCCCTCGGGCTCGGGCCCGGGCCGCCCGCCGACGGACGCCACCAGGCGCGGCGGGATGCGGACGCCGTCGTTGGCGATCGCCTGGTAGACCGAGGCCATCTGCAGGGTGGTCACCGAGACCCCCTGTCCGATCGCCACGTTGGCCGCGCGGCTGGCCTCCCAGTCCTCGGAGCCGGCGAAGATGCCGGCGCTCTCCCCCGGCAGCTCGATGCCGGTCGTGCTGCCGACGCCGAAGGCCCGCAGGTACTCCTCGAGCGTCTCGTCGCCGATCTGGCGGGCGAGCATGATCGTGCCGACGTTGCTGGACTTGGCCAGCACGCCGGTGACCGTCCAGTCGATCGGCTCGTGGTCGTGGGCGTCGGTGACCACGGCGTCGCCGGCCTGGATGTGCCCGTTCACGGTGAGGACGGTGTCGGGGGTGGCCACACCCTCCTCCACGGCGGCGGCCAGGGTGACGGCCTTCATGACCGAGCCGGGCTCGAAGACGTCGGAGACGGCCGGGTTGCGCAGCAGCTCCGCGTCGGTCTGCCGGGCGTCCGCGGGGTCGTAGCCGGGGCAGGAGCCCATGGCCACGACCTCGCCGGTGTGCGCGTCCAGGACGACCGCCGAGGCGCGGGTGGTGGCGCCGTCCTGGCAGGCCTCGTCCAGCCGCTGCTCCATGACGAACTGCAGGTCCGCGTCGAGGGTGAGGGCCACCGTGCTGCCGTCGGTCGCCGGGGTGGACTCGTCGATGCCCGAGGGGATCGGGTGGCCGCCGCTGCCCACCTCGACCCGCCGCTCTCCGGGCCGGCCGGCCAGCTCCTCGTCGAAGGCGTGCTCGATGCCGGCCAGGCCGTCGCCGTCCCGCCCGACGAACCCGACGACCTGGCCGGCCACCGTGCCCGCCGGGTAGAGCCGGATCGGGTCGTCCTCGAAGAAGATGCCGCCGAGGCCCAGCTCCTCGATGGCGTCGACGATCTCCGGCGACACCTGCTCGGCGAGGACGACGTAGCGGCCCTCGCCGGAGAGCTGGTCGGTCAGCTCGGACACGGGGACGTCGAGCAGCGTGGTGAGCGCCAGCGCGGTGCGGGCGGGGTCGGCCACCACGGTCGGGTCGGCGACCACCCGCGAGGCGGCGACGGTGTAGGCGAGCGGGTTGCCGTCCCGGTCCACGACCTCGCCGCGCAGGGCGGCGATCGGGTAGCTGCGCAGCCGGTCCTGCGCGGCCGCGGTGGCGTAGTCACCGCCGTCCACGCCCTGGAGCAGCACGAGCTTGCCCATGACGAGCAGCAGGGGGGCCAGCACGACGAGCAGCCCGACGGTCAGCCGCTTGCTGCTGGCGCGGATGCCGCCGCGCAGGCGCGGGGAGCCCGGAGCGCGCCGGGGCGCGAACGCACCGGACCCGCGGGGGGTGGCGCGGTCACCGGTGCGCCGGCCGGGGGCCGGGGGGCGGACGGCGGTCGGCATGCTCAGTCGTCGCTCTCGGGTGCGTCGGGGTCCTCCGCCGGCACCGGCTCCCCGCGGAGGGTGCCGGCGCCGTCCTCGCCGATGACCAGGTAGCCCGCGGCGCCGGCCGGCACCAGGCCGGCCTCCTCCGCATCGGACGCCAGCTCCGCCGGGGTGCTGCCGGAGACCACCTGCTGCTCGAGCCGCTGCACCTCCTGGGCGCGGTCGGCGTTGGCCACCCGCAGCTGGGTGGCCTTCAGCGAGTTGACCGCGATGGCGGTGTTGAGGAACAGCAGGCCGAGGGCGGTGGCCACGAGCAGCCCGACCACCATGAGGACGAACGGCGCCCGGCGGGTGCTCTGCGCGGCGGCGGCCATCCGGCGGACCCGGCCCGGCGCCGTCGCGGGCACGGGACCGGGCGCCGGCCCGGTCGCCTGCGGCCGCGCGACGGGACGGGACCGCAGCGACCCGGTGCGCACCGGGGCGGAGTGCGCGCGGACGGGGCGGGCCGCGGTGGCCGGGCCCGGGTTCCGCGTGCCGGACGCCGTCCCGGTGCTCGGCTCCCGGGCCGGCTTCGGCTCCCGGGCCGTCTTCGGCTCCAGGACCGGCTTCGGCTCGCGGGCCGGCTTCGGCGCCGGCACCGGGGCGACGCGGGCACCGGGCCGGGGACGGGCCGGAGCGGGCCGGGGCTCCGGCGGGACCCCGGCAGCGCGGGCGGCGGCACTCATGCGACCTCCTCGCCGCGGACCGGCAGCCACGTCTCCTCGTTCACGCTGCCCGCCGGATGCGCTCGGCGGACCGCACGCGGGCCGAGGCCGCCCGGGGGTTGACCGCGACCTCCTCGGCCGAGGGCGCCTCGCCGCCGCGGGTGAGCAGGCGCAGCGTGGGGCCGTGCTCGGGCAGCGGCACGGGCAGGTCCGGTGGGGTGCGGTCGACGGCACCGGCGGCGAGGGTCCGCTTCACGATCCGGTCCTCGAGGGAGTGGAAGGTGATGACGGCGATCCGCCCGCCCACGGCCAGCGCCTCGATGGCCGCCGGCAGGGCCCGCTCGAGGACGCCGAGCTCGTCGTTGACCTCGATGCGCAGCGCCTGGAACGTCCGCTTGGCGGGGTGACCACCGGTGCGGCGGGTGGCGGCCGGGATGGACGCGCGGACCAGCTCGGCCAGCCGCCCGGTGCGGGTGAAGGGCTCGCGGGCCCGTTCCCGCTCGATGGCCCGGGCGATGCGGTCGGCGAACCGCTCCTCGCCGTAGACCCGCAGCACCCTGGCCAGCTCGTTCGCGGGATAGGTGTTCACCACGTCGGCGGCGGTGCGCGGTGCGGCGGGGTCCATGCGCATGTCCAGCGGCGCGTCGGCGGCGTAGCTGAACCCGCGGGAGGGCCGGTCCAGCTGGAGCGAGGAGACCCCGAGGTCGAAGAGGACGGCCTGCACCTCGGGGACGCCGAGCCGGTCGAGCACCTCGGGCAGCTCGTCGAAGACGGCGGGCACGAGGGTCGCGCGGTCTTCGCAGCCGGCCGCCCCGATCCGGCGGGCCGCCTCGGCGCGGGCCTCGGGGTCGCGGTCGAGGCCGATCAGCCGCAGCCCCGGGTGCGCGCCCAGCAGGGCGAGGGCGTGCCCGGCCAGGCCGAGGGTCGCGTCGACGAGGACGGCGCCGTCGGCGGCGCAGGCGGGGGCGAGCAGCTCGGTCACGCGCTCGAGCAGGACGGGCACGTGCACCGCGGGCCGCGAGGGGCCCGGTGCCGCGGCAGAACCCGTGCTGCTCATCGTCGGCTGCTCCTCGGGCGGGTCGGAGGCCGCGCGGGGGTCGCGGGCCGGAGTGCCCGTCCATGGTGGCGCGGGGCGGCGGTCGGCGGGTGGAGGGCAGCGGGCGTTTCGCGCACCGGTGGGGCGCAGTGGGGGTGGTGGGGCGGAGTGGGGCACGCGGACCCGGTCCGCCGCCCGCGGGGCCCGCCTGGCGCCGGGGAAGTGCGTCAGGTGGTGCCCCGCGGGGACGGGTGGGCCCGCGCCGGCCTGCTGCCGGCGGCGCGCCCGTGGGCGGTGCGGGATCTCCGTGCCGGGGACCGAGTCGCGGGGAAGGCGACTCGGGCCGGTCCGGTCGAGCCGCGGGGAAGTCGGCTCGGTCGGGTGGGGCCCGGAGGGGGTCGGAGGGACGGCGGAGGGGTCAGGACAGGGTGGGCATCCCCTCGCTCTCCATCTCGGAGTAGATGGCCTCCTGCTCTGCCACGTAGGCGTCCCAGGTCGCGGCGTCCCAGATCTCGAAGCGGGTGTCGACGCCGACCACGACGACGTCGCGGTCCAGTCCGGCGTACTCCCGCAGGTTCGCGGGGATGGTGATGCGGCCGGTCTTGTCCGGCTCGACCTCGACCATCGACCCGAAGCTCATGCGGGCCCGCATGCGGGCGGCGGCGGTGTCCGACGGCGCCATCGAGGCCGCCGCCTGGCTCTGCTCGGCGACCCGGGTCATGGTGAGGCCGTAGATGCAGCGCTCCTGGCCCTTCTTGATCACCATGCCGCCGGCCACCTGCTCGCGGAATCGGACGGGGAGTGCGAGCCGGCCCTTCTCATCGAGCCGCAGCGGATAGCTGCCGACGAACACCGGATCACCTCCCCCATCGGTCCTCCTCGTGCTCCGGGGTGCACCCGGGACGGGCCTTGCCTCCCCACCGGGCCACACAGTAACCCACTACGCCCCACCGGACACCACTCGACACCATGTCGTGACCAGGCCTCCCCACCGCCCCACCCGCAGGTCAGCGCGTCGTCCGCGGGGTGGGTGAGCCCGGTGGGGCGCAGGGGGGCGCCGCCCCCACCGGACCACCCGGCGGCCGGTCGTCGCACACCGTCGCCGGGCCCTCGTGGGGCTCCTCGGGGCAGGAAGTCGGCTCGCGCACCGGCCGCCGTTCCGCGGGACCGTCCGGCCACGGTTCCGCGCACGTACCGTGGTTCCGTGACCGAGGTGACCACGACCACAGACGGCACGGGTTCCTCGGTCGACGTAGCAGCCGAAGGAGCCCGCATCGCGGGGAACATGGCCCGCGTCGTCCACGGCAAGCCCGATGTCGTGCACCTGGCGCTCGTGGTGCTGCTCGCCGAGGGCCACCTGCTCATCGAGGACGTGCCGGGGGTCGGCAAGACCACCCTGGCCAAGGCGCTGGCCGCCTCGATCGACGCCACCGTGCGCCGCATCCAGTTCACGCCCGACCTGCTGCCCAGCGACGTCACCGGGGTGGCGATCTACGACCAGGAGAGCCGGGAGTTCGAGTTCAAGCCCGGCGCGGTCTTCGCCAACATCGTGGTCGCGGACGAGATCAACCGCGCCTCCCCCAAGACCCAGTCGGCCCTGCTGGAGTGCATGGAGGAGCGGCAGGTCACCGTCGACGGCATCAGCTACGAGCTGGCCCGGCCGTTCCTGGTGATGGCCACCCAGAACCCGATCGAGATGGAGGGCACCTACCCCCTCCCGGAGGCCCAGCGCGACCGCTTCACCGCGCGGGTCTCGATGGGCTACCCGGACCGCCAGGCGGAGCTGGCCATGCTCGACGACATGGTCACCACCGACCCGCTGGCCTCCCTCACCCCGGTGGCCGACGCCGCCTGCATCCGGACGCTGGTGGCGGCCGTGGGCCGGCTGCACGTGTCCGAGGCGGTCCGGCGGTACGTGGTGGCGCTGGTCGAGGCCACCCGCCGCTCCCCCGACCTGCGCCTGGGCGCGTCCCCGCGCGCCGGGCTGCAGCTGCTGCGCACCGCCCGGGCCGCCGCCGCACTGGCCGGGCGCGACCACGTCCTGCCCGACGACGTGCAGACCGTGGCCGTGCCGGTGCTGGCCCACCGCCTGCTGCTCACCCCGGACGCCGCCGCTGCCCGCCGCGTGGGCGAGCAGGTGGTGACCGACCTGCTGGCGACCGTCCCGGTGCCCCGCGGGCGCTGACGGTGCGCGGACCGGTCGCGACGGCTCTGGGCACGCTGACGCTGCGCGGCCGCTGCCTGGTCGCCGCAGGGCTCACGCTCCTGGTCCTGGGCGTGCTCCTCGGCGAGCGCCCGCTGGTGCAGATCGCGCTGTTCGTGCTGGCGCTGCCGCTGCTCTCGGCGGCCACCGTGGCCCGGCGCCGGTTCCGGGTGGCGTCCCGGCGCACGGTGACCCCGTCACGGGTGCCGCGCGGCGGGCACGCCGAGGTGCGGCTGGAGGTCACCAACGCCGGACGCGGCACCGGGGGGCTGTGGCTGCTGGCCGAGACGGTGCCGGCCGAGACGGGCCCGTCGCCGGAGTTCGTCGTGGAGCGGCTGCCCGCCGGGGAGACCGCGACCCTGCACTACCGCGTGCACGGCAGCCGCCGCGGGCGCTACCGGCTGGGGCCGCTGCGACTGCGCCTGGTGGACCCGTTCGGCCTGGTGCTGCGCAGCATCGCCGGCACCGACAGCGCCCCGCTGGTCGTGGTGCCGCGGGTCGTGCCCCTCGGCGCCGGTGGGCCGGCCGGCGGCCACGGCGGCGGGGGGTCCGGCGCCCGGCGGTCCATCGCGGTGCACGGCGAGGACGACGTCAGCACGCGGGCCTACCGCCACGGCGACGACCTGCGCAAGGTGCACTGGCGGGCGACGGCGCGCACCGGAGAGCTCATGGTCCGGCTGGAGGAGCGTCCGTGGCGCGCCCAGGGAACCCTGCTGCTGGACACCCGTGCCCGCGCGCACCTCATCGCCCGCGGGCACGCCGCCGACGCCCGCGCCGCCGAGGCCGGCACCGACGCACCCCCGCCCGACAGCCTCGAGTGGCTGATCGAGGCCGCGGCGAGCATCGGCACCGAGCTGATCGGCCGCGGCGCCACCCTGCGGGTGATCACCGACGCCCGCGAGCTCACCCCCACCGGGCACCACGACGGCCTGGGCCGCGGCGAGCTGCTCGACCGGCTCGCCGGCATCACCCCGTCCCGGCTGACCGGGCTGGGGCCGGGCATCGACCTGCTCACCCGTGTCGCCGGGGAGGGGTCGGTGATCGCGCTGCTCGGCGCGATCGGGCCGGAGGACGCCGCCGAGCTCGTCCGGGCCCGCTCCGGACCGACCACCGACCTGGCCGTGCTCGCCGACATCGGCCGCTGGGCCGAGTCCGGCGCCGTGCGCGGCCGCCGGCCGGCCGGTGGCGCCGCCCGCTCCGAGCTCACCCGCCAGCAGGAGGCCGCCGCCGACCTGCTGCGGGCCGGCGGCTGGCAGGTCGCGGTCGCCGGCGCCGAGGACTCGGTGGCGGCGGTCTGGGCTCAGCTGGGCCGCGCCGGCGTGGTGCCGGCCGGGCTGCGGGGGGCCTGGGCATGACCGAGTCCACGGCCCGCGAGCTCGTCCAGGACGCCGGGACGACACTGGCCGCCGCCGCGGCCACCGCGCTGGGCGCGTGGGCCCTGGTGCCGGTCTTCACCGACCGGGCCTGGGTGCCGCCGGTCCTGGCCGCCCTCGCCGTCGTCGCCGCCGCCGGCCTGGTGCTGCGCGGGGCGGGGACGGCGCTGTGGTCGGCGATCGCCGGCGACCGGCCGGTGCCCGCGATCTGGGTCGGCCTCGGCGTGCCGCTGGTGCCGCTCGGCCAGCTCGCGGCGCTGGCCTGCCTGGTCACCGCGCTGTTCGCGCCGGCCGCCGCCCTGGGGGGCGTCCTCCCCACCCCGGACAGCGTCACCGACCTCGGCCAGGTGATGGCCGACGGCTCGGTGGAGCTGCGCGAGCAGGCGACCCCCGCGCTGCCCCTCACCGGTCTGCTGACGCTCACCACGCTGCTGGTCGGCATGGTCGCCGTCGTCGTCGACCTGGTCGCCGTCGGGGGGCGGCAGCCGGCGCTGGCCGGGCTGGGGCTGCTCGTCCTCTTCTGCGTGCCGGTGAGCACGGTGACCGGCACGATCGGCGCGCTCCCGGTGGCCGCGCCCGCCGCCGGGCTGGCCCTCCTGTTGTGGGCCGACCAGCACCGGCGGCTGGGCTGGCGTCCGCGGGAGGGTCGCCGTCCGCTGCTGGGCACCGGGACGCTGACCGCCCTCCGCACGGGTGCGGTGGCGGTGCTGATCGGGCTGGTCGTCGGCGCCGTCGTCCCGACGTTCACCGAGGGCACCTTCGCCGACGGCTTCGGCCCCGGCGGGAGCTCCACCGGCACGTCACTGGACCCCGCGGCCGCGCTGCAGGGCCAGCTGACCCTGGACGAGCCGATCGACCTGCTGCGGGTGGACGCCTCCGTCGACGACCCGGGCTACCTGCGGGTGGTCGCCCTCGACGTGTACGACGCGGAGGAGGGCTGGTCGGTGGGCAACCTCGACGGCGAGACGTCGGTGGGCGACGACAGCGAGCTCGCGCCGCTGCCGGGACGCCGGGACGGCCGGCCGGTCGACGCGCTGATCACCGCCCTGGGGCACGAGGACCGCTTCCTGCCCCTGCTGTACTCCCCGCTGGCCGTGGCCGTGGCTGATCCCCAGCAGTGGCGGTTCGACCCGGGGACGGCCACCGTGTTCGGCCGCGACGTCACGACCGAGGGCCGGACGTGGTCGGTGTCGGCGGTGGAACCGCGGCCCAGCGAGGAGGAGCTGCTCGCGGCCGGGCAGCTGCCGCCGGACCTGCCCCTCGTCCAGCGCTACACCGCTCTGCCGCCGCTGGCGCCGGAGGTGGTCGACCTGGTCTCGACGCTGACCGCGGGGCGGGAGACGCCCGTCGAGCGGGTGCGGGCCATCTACGACCACTTCACGAACCCCGCCAACGGCTACCGCTACTCGCTGTCCACCGCGCCCGGGACGAGCGGCGACGACCTCGCCGACTTCCTGCGGCTGCGCCAGGGCTACTGCGAGCAGTACGCCGGGGCGATGGGGGCCCTGGTGCGGGCGGCCGGCATCCCGGCGCGGGTCGTCCTCGGGTACACCCCCGGCACGGTGCAGACCGACGGCAGCCGGCTGGTCACCAGCGACGACGCGCACGCCTGGGTGGAGGTGTACTTCGACGACCTGGGCTGGGTGCCGTTCGACCCGACGCCGATCGACGTCGACCGCGCCGTCGAGCTGCCGTGGGCGCCGCGCGCTCCGGACCAGGAGATCGACCCCCGGACCGACACCCCGGTGACGCCGCTGCCGGGACCGGTGCCGTCCGCTCCGCAGCCGGACCAGGCGCCGCAGGGCGGACCGGCGCCCCAGGCGGCGCCGCAGGCGGCCGGCTGGGTGAAACCGGTCCTGCTGGGGGCCGCGGCGCTGCTCGGGGTCGCGGCGCTGGCGGCGGTGCCCGCCGGGCTGCGGGCGCTGCAGCGACGGCGCCGGCTGGCCACGGGCGGCGCCGGGGCGCTGTGGGACGAGCTCGCGGCGATCGCGCTGGACCTCGGGCTGGAGGGCGACCCGGCGCGGACGCCACGGCAGGTCGCGGCCCAGCTGGCCGAGGCCGCCGGGGCCGGCGGGCACCGGGCCGGAGGCCGGCACGGATCGACCCAGGCCGCCGCGGACGCCGTCACACGGCTGGCCCGCGCGGAGGAGGCGGCCAGCTACGCACGGCCCGGCAGCGCCCCACCGGCCGGTGCCGAGCTGCGGGCGGCCCTGTCCACCGCCCGGCACGGGCTGCTCGCGGGTGCCTCGCGATCGGCCCGGCTGCGGGCCGTGCTGTGGCCGCCGTCCCTGTTCGCCGGGGCGCGGGCGGCGATGGCACGGCGGACGCGGCTGCGACTGCGGGTGCGCCCGCGGGCGCCGCAGCGCGGCTGACGGGCGCGCTCAGCCGACCTGCAGGCGGAGCACCCGTTCGGTCAGCTCGACCAGCGGCACGGTCAGCGGGAGCCCGCCTTCCGGGTGCAGGCGGGCCGCGCGGACGCCGGCGGCCAGCCACTCCGGAACGGCGTCGAGCAGCGCGTCGAGGTCCAGGAACACCGGCCTCTCCCCCGGGTCGGCGCCGTCCCTCGACGCGGCGTCCGCCTGCTCGGCCCCGGTCCACAGCGGGACGACGTCGGCGCCGTCCTCACCGGTCCACGGAACGATCCCGTCGGCGTCACCCCAGCCCCACAGCCCCTGTTGCGCGGCGAGCGCCTCCTCCACCTGGTCCGGCACGGCGGTCCTCTCTGTCCAGGCCCCTGACGCACGGCAGCCGCCGTCCGCGGGGGACGGCGGCTGCCGGGAGGGACGTGCGGCTACTGGTCGTAGCGGCGGCGGAAGCGCTCCTCGAGCCGGTTCTTGAGCGGCTGCCTGCGGGGCTTGCTCCCCCGACCGCCGCGACCGGGCGCGGCGGCGGGACCGGCCGTGCCGGGCTCGACGGCGCCGGTGGCGGACCGGTAGTTGAGGACGGCGAGGGCCAGGCCGCCGAAGGCGATGAGGAAGCCGAGGACGCCGAGCGGCACCGACGGGGCCACCGCGCCACCGACGAGGACGGCCATGCCCACGAGGACCAGGAGGGCGCCGAGCTGCAGCCGGCGGCGCGCCTTGATCCTGCGATCACCGGTGCGGACCGACGAGGCGAACTTGGGATCGTCATCGACGAGGGCGCGCTCGATCTGCTCCAGCAGTCGCTGTTCGTGCTCGGAGAGCGGCACGTCGACCTCCAATGGGCCAAAGCCAGAACCCGTCGGCGGTGTCCGCCGACGGTGACAACGAGGATACGAGCCCTTTGCGGGGCGCGAAAGGCGAGCCGTCGCCGACGCGCCGTGATCACTCTCGCGGGTGGGTCGCAGCCTCCAGGAGGGGACGAACGGCGGCCCTCCCGGGTTCCCGGGCGGCCGCCGTCGTCACCGGGTGCGTAGGGCGTCGCGGTGCAGGAGGGTCGCCGGGCGCACCGCGCCGGCGCCGAACCGGCGGGCGGCCCGGTCGGCGGCGAGCTCGGCCTCCCGGCGGCCGTGTTCCCGGGCGCCCAGCTCCAGCTGCCGCGGCGCCGAGCCCGCCTCGACCAGCCGCTCGGCGCGCACCCCGACCAGCCGGATCCGCGCCCGGTCCAGGCCGAGGGCGTCGAACAGCGCGCGGGCGGTCTCGTAGAGCTCCTGGCCGACGTCGGTGGGGACGTCGAGGGTGCGCGACCGGGTGATCGTGGCGAAGTCGGCGAAGCGGACCTTGATGGTCACCGTGCGGGCCAGCCAGCCGCCCGAGCGCAGCCGGCCCGCCGTCCGCTCCGACAGCCGCAGCAGCTCCCGGTGGATGACCGCCGGGTCGTCGACGTCGGTGCCGAAGGTCTCCTCGTGCCCGGTCGACTTCTCCGGCTCGTCGGGCACCACCCGCCGGGGGTCGCGGCCCCACGCGAGCTCGTGCAGGTGACCGCCGGCCGCCTGGCCCACCGCCCGCTGGAGGGTGCGGGCCGGCACGTGGGCGAGGTCGCCGACGGTGCGCAGGCCGAGCCGGAGCAGCACCTCCTCGGTCTTGGCGCCCACCCCCCAGAGCGCGCCGACCGGCAGCGGGTGCAGGAAGTCCATGACCTCGGCGGGGCGGACGACGAGCATCCCGTCGGGCTTGGCGTGGGTGGAGGCCAGCTTGGCCACGAACTTGGTGCCGGCCACGCCCACCGAGCAGGTGATGCCCTGCTCGTCGTAGACGCGGCCGCGGATGTACTCACCGATCTCGGCGGCGTCGCCCAGCCGGCGCCCGGCCCCGGAGACGTCGAGGAATGCCTCGTCCAGGCTCAGCGGCTCGACCAGCGGGGTGATCGAGCGGAACAGCGCCATGACCGACCGGGACACCTCGCCGTAGAGCGCCATGTCCCCCGGCAGCACCGTCGCCGTCGGGCACAGCCGCAGCGCCCGGGAGGTCGGCATCGCCGCGTGCACGCCGTAGCGGCGGGCCTCGTAGGTGGCCGAGGTGACCACCCCCCGGTTGCCGGCCCCGCCGACGATGACCGGCGTGCCGGCCAGCTCCGGGCGGCGGCGCACCTCGACGCTGGCGAAGAACGCGTCCATGTCGACGTGCAGCACGGTGCAGCCGGCGGCACGGGTGGACTGGGCCATGACTCCTCCCTGCCGTCGAACACGCGTTCGACGCACGGGTGGACGGTAACTCCCCCGGGCCCGTCCGGGCACCTCCACCCCGTGTCGTGACCGACCCGTTGCAGAGCCGCCGTTCCCGCTGGTCGGGGCGGGTGTGTGAGAGCAGGATGAGTGAGGTAAGGCACCGACCGGAGGCCGCCACCCGGCGGCCCGCTACCGCTCTGATCGGAGACCCATGGCGCTCGACGACGATGACATGACCACCCCCGGTGGCGGCGACGGCGGTGCCGACGGCGGCGCAGACGGTGGTGCCGACGGCGGAGCCGACAGCGGCGCGGGCCACGGCCCCGGCGACGGTGGCGCGGCCGGCGGCGGTTCCGACGGCGGTGCCGATGGTGGTGCCGATGGTGGTGCCGACGGCGGTGCCGGTGGCGGTTCCGACGGTGGCGCCGACGGTGGTGCCGACGGCGGTGCCGATGGCGGGGCGGACGGCGGCGCGGACGGTTCGGCCTGACCGAGAACCCCACCGTGCAGGGTCGGCCGGACTCCCGGCCGGCCCTGCGCCGGTGCACCGCCCTGGACCCTGACGAGTTCGCCGAGCGGTACTGGTCCCGCCGGCCGCTGCTCACGAGGGCCGAGGAGACCGGCGCCTCCTTCGCCGACCTGCTGGACCTGGCCGCGGTCGACGAGCTGCTGTCCCGCCGGGGGCTCAGGACCCCCTTCCTGCGGATCGCCAAGGACGGCGCCGTCGTCGACCCCAAGCGGTTCACCACCTCCGGCGGCGCCGGAGCCGAGATCGCCGACCAGGTGTCCTCCGACGCGGTGCTGCGGCTGTTCGCGGACGGGAGCACCGTCGTCCTGCAGGGGCTGCACCGGCTGTGGCCGCCGCTGATCGAGTTCGCCGACCAGCTCGCCACCGACCTGGGCCACCCGACGCAGGTGAACGCCTACGTCACCCCGCCGTCCTCGCGCGGGTTCTCCCCCCACTACGACGTGCACGACGTCTTCGTGCTGCAGGTGGCCGGCGAGAAGCACTGGCGCATCCACGAGCCGGTGCTCCCCGACCCGCTGCGCACCCAGCCCTGGACCGACCGGGCCGCCGCCGTGGCCGCCGCCGCCGAGCGCGAGCCGGTCATCGACGCGGTGCTGCGCCCCGGCGACGCCCTCTACCTCCCCCGCGGCCACCTGCACTCGGCGGTCGCCCTGGGCGGGATCAGCGCGCACCTGACCGTCGGCGTGCACCCGGTGACCCGCTGGGCGGCCGCCGAGTCCGCGCTGGACCTCGTGCGCGAACTGGCCGCCGAGGACCCCTCGCTGCGCCGCTCCCTGCCGCTGGGCCTCGACCTCGCCGACCCGGCCGCGGTGGCCGGTGACGTCGCCGCGGTGGTCGCCGCGCTGCGGGGCTGGCTGGACCGGGTCGACCCGGCCGACGTCGCCGACCGGCTGCGCGCGCGGACCTGGGCGCAGGTGCGGCCGCAGCCGGTGGCGCCGCTGGCCCAGGCGACCGCCGCCGCCGCCCTGACCGCCGACACGGTGCTGCGGCTGCGGCCCCGGCTGCGCTGCCGGCTGCGCGAACCGGTCGACGGTCGCGTGACGCTGGTCGCCGGCCGCCGGTCGCTCGAGCTCCCCGCGGAGGCGCGCCCCGCGGTGGCCGGCCTGCTCGCCGCCGGTGAGCTGAAGGTGGTCGACCTGCCCGGGCTGGACGCCGCCGACCAGCTCACGCTCGCCCGGCGGCTGGTCACCGAGTCGATCGCGGTCGTGCCCGACGCCGTCGTCCCGGACCCGACCGCGGGGCACGATGGGACCCGTGACCGCGCGCCCGGATCGTGAGCCGGCCGGGCCTCCGGGCGTGACGGACGTCGCCGACTTCTGCCGTCCCGCGGAGGCGCCCGGCCGGCCGGTCGGCCGGATCGACGAGAACCGCTGCTCGGTGGGCGCCCTGCTGCGCGGGGACTCCGGCGTCGGCACGGCCTCGCCGGCCCAGCGCTGGCTGCTCATCGAGCAGCCGGGACCCTGGGGCGTCGACGCGCTCCGGCAGTCCCGCTTCGACCCCGCCGTGGCACCGCTGCTGTCGCACCGGGCGCGGGTGGAGAACGTCCGGGTGCTGCTGGTCCGCCGGCCCGGGGACAAGCTCACCGACTCCCGGCGGCGGTGGGCCTACGTCGACGGCCGGCCCGGCCAGGAGGGGCTGTGGTGGTCGGTGCGGTCCAGCGACGCCGAGCTGGTCGAGGCCCCGTGGGACGGCTCGGCCGGCGACGCCTCCTCCGGGCCGACCTACCTGGTGTGCGCGCACGGCGGCCACGACGCCTGCTGTGCGCTGCGCGGCCGCCCCCTGGCGAAGGCCCTGGCCGCCGACGACGTCTGGGAGTGCAGCCACCTGGGCGGCGACCGCTTCGCCGCGAACGTGCTGGTCCTGCCGCACGGCTTCTACTACGGGCAGGTGCCCGGCGACGGCGCCGACCTGGTCGCCGCGCACGCCGCCGGCCGGGTCGCGCTCCCGTGGCTGCGCGGCCGGTCCGGGTGCCCGCCGCCGGTGCAGGCGGCCCAGCACGTCGCGCGCGGGGAGCTGTCGCTGCTGGCGGTCGACGACCTGCCGCCGCGCGGGGTGCGCCGGCTGAGTGCGGCCGGGGCGGAGGTGGAGCGGTGGCTGGTCACCCTCGCCGGTCCGGACGGCGACGTCGTCGCCGAGGTGGAGAGCCGGCCGTCGGAGGAGGCGGTGCGGCTGACCTGCCGGGCGACGCACGACGCGCACACCCACATCTGGAACGTGCGGCTGGTCCCGGCGGTCTGACCGACTCCGGGCTCAGCCCAGGGCCCGCCCGCGAGCGAGGAGCAGCGGGATGGCCAGCTCGGTCGGGGTCAGCGAGCCGTGATAGCCGATCAGCCGGCTGGGGCCGGGTTCCTGCTCGGTCGCGGTGAGCGCCCACGTGCCGCGGGCGAGGGCCACGACGTCGCCGATGCGGGCGGCGAGGTCGTCGTCCACCGGGCCGAAGACGCCGCTGGCGATGACCTCGTCCCGCCCGGCGACCCACGCCCGGTCGCCGAGCTCCTCCCGCCACCGGGCGAGCAGGTCGTCCGCCGCGCCGGGGACGGCGTGCAGGTAGCGGGCCCGCGGCTCCCCGGCCAGCAGCGCGACCCCCTCGAGCAGGTCGGGCTCGGCGTCCAGGTCGATCCGGGTGGCCGGCGGGACGTCGAGCATCCCGTGGTCGGCGGTGACCAGCAGGGCGGCGTCCTCGGGCAGCCCGGCGACCACCTGCTCGACCATCCGGTCGACCAGGGCCAGCTGCGCGCGCCAGCTGGCGGAGTCGACGCCGCGGACGTGCCCGGTGAGGTCCAGCTCCGCGGTGTAGCCGTAGACGAGGGTGCGTGGCGCGGCGGCCAGCGACTCCAGCAGCACGGCGGTGAGGTCGCCGGGGCCGACGGTGCCGGTGTAGCGGGCCCCGCGGTAGGCCGCGTTGGTGAGGCCGGACCGGGCGAAGGCGTAGGGGGCGACGGCGGCGACCTCGACGCCCGCGGCGGCGGCCTGCTCGAAGACGCTGCGCCGGGCCTGCCAGACCTGCGGGTCGGGGTCGTCGCCCCACTGGACGTGGTTGAGCGTCCGCTCCTCCCCGGGCACCGCGGTGACGAAGCCGAGGATGCCGTGGCTGCCCGGCGGGAGGCCGGTGCCGAGCGTGGTGAGGCTGACCGGCGTGGTGCTCGGGCAGGGAGCGGACAGGTCGCCGGCCGGAGCGGCGAGGGCGGCGAGGGCGGGCGCCAGGTCGGCGTGCGCGCGGACGAGGTCGGCGCCCAGACCGTCGACGAGCAGGACGGCGACCCGGCGGGCCCCGGCGAGCGCCGCGGTGAGGCCGAGCGGGTCGGCGGGCAGGTCCCCGCGCTCGACCGGCACCCCGAGGGCGGCGGCCGCGCCGGGGAGGACGTCGGCGAGGGTCGCCGTCCCGTAGGCGGGGCGCTGCAGGCCGGCGGGGAGGGTCATGGGCGGGTGGCGAGGACGTGCAGCCCGGTGGCGACGTCCCGGTACGGCGACCGGCCGGCCAGCGCCAGCTCGAGGCGGCGGACGGCGTCGGGGTCGGCGCCGGAGGCGACGTCGAGCAGGTCGGCGACGACGGAGACCCCGCGCCAGGTGCCCGGCCGGAGACCGGCCGCCGCGACGAGGGCCAGCAGGTCGTCGGGGGTGAAGCGGCGGCGCGCGGGCCGGGCGGCGCGGCGGGGGTCGGGGTCGCGGTCCTCGAGGAGGGCGAGCGCCTCGACCGGGTGCCCGCCGACGGCGCGGGCGAGGACCGCCCCGGCCCGGTTGGCCACGGCGATGCTGGCGGTGCCGCCGGTGCGCAGCGCCCGGGCGAGCTCGCGGAGTGTGGTGGCCGGGTCGTCGACGACCTCGAGCACGGAGTGGCACAGGGCGAGGTCGTAGCTGCCCTCGTCGCCGTCGGTGGGCGGGACCACCTCGTGCAGCAGGTCGCCGTCGCCCTGGACGCCGCGGACCCGCGGGGCGACCCCCGCGGTCTCCGCCCGCCGGTGCAGGGTGGCGAGGGCGTCGGCGCTGGGGTCGACGACGGTCACCTCGTGGCCGAGCCGGGCCAGCGGGACGGCGAAGTTGCCGCTGCCGCCGCCGACGTCGAGCACGCGCAGCGCGGTGCCCGCCCCCACCAGCGGGTCGAGGGCGGCCCAGACGGCGGCCGCGCGAGCGGGCAGCTGGTCCGCAGCGGACGGGGCGGGGGCAGACGGCGGCACCCGTCGGAGCCTATAAGGACCCCGTCCTCCTCACCGCTCGCAAGCTCGCGGCGAGCCTCTGGACGGGGCGGTCAGGCGGGGACCCTGTCGGCGGCGCTCCTGACCTCGGCGAGGTCGATCCGGCGCATCTGCATCATCGCCTCGGTGGCGCGCTGGGCCCGGCCGGGGTCCGGATCCGTGAGCAGGGACATGAGCTCGGTCGGCACGACCTGCCAGGAGACGCCGAACTTGTCCTTGAGCCAGCCGCACTGGCCCTCCTCGCCGCCCTCGGTGAGCCGGGTCCAGTAGTGGTCGGCCTCCTCCTGGTCGGCGCACATGATCTGGAAGGAGATCGCCTCGGTGAACGGGAACTGCGGTCCGCCGTTGAGCCCGACGTACTCCTGCCCGTCGAGGGTGAAGCTGACGGTCATCGCGGTGCCCTCGGGCATCGGGGTGCCCGGCCCGTAGCGGAGGACCTCGCCGATGGAGGAGTTCGGGAAGATCGAGGTGTAGTGGGCGGCGGCCTCCTCGGCAGCGCCGTCGAACCACAGGCAGGGGATCTGCTTCGGCATCGGGGGTCCTCTCTCGGCTGGATCGCGTCGGTGGTGGTTGGACCCCGACCGGCCCGGCAACTCATCGGTCGCCGCCGCCGTGCGACCGGCAGCGGCCTCCTCGCGGGTCCCGCTCCGAGCGGAGCGGGAGGGTGTCCTCCGTCAGTGGCCGGAGCTCCCGGGGCTGGAGTGCCACAGCTTGCGCGGCGCCGCGGCCGCCCGCCGCGCCGCGGTCGCGGCGTCCTCGCCGGCCGGCTTGATGTCGGCGTAGGGCGACATCCGGAACCCGGTGGGGTGCACGAGCACGGGCTTGACCACCACCGGCCGGGACCCGTGCGACGCCGCCGCCCCGCTGATCGCCGCCTCCGTGTACTCCCCCGGTCGGGCCATGTGCTCGGCGACCGCGGCCACCCCGCCGGTCTCCCACGCCTCGTGCAGCGCCGGCAGCTCCCACGCGCCGGTGGCCCGCAGCGAGACCCCCCGCGGCCCGGTGCGGCGCAGCACCCCCCGGATCACCAGCAGCCAGGAGTGGAAGACCGTGGCCGCGTAGGGACCCTGCGCGTCCTCGAAGAAGGTGGAGTCGGTGCACCCGGTGCCGTCGTCGAGGGTCACGAAGACCACCCGCCGGCCGGAGCGGATCGGCGGCGTCTGGGTCGCCACCTTGACGCCGGCGACCAGCACCTCGGCACCGCTGCGGCTGCCGAGCAGCTCCCCGGCCGGCACCGCGCCGATCGCGGCGAGGAACGGCCGGTAGAAGTCGACGACGTGCCGGCTGGCGTCCAGCCCCAGCACCTCCAGCTCGGCCCGCACCAGCTCGGCGTCGGTGAACTCGGGCAGCCCGCTGCCCTCGGCCCAGCTGGGTCCGGCCTCGGCCGGCTCCTCCTCCCCCGGCAGCTCCAGACCCATGAGATCGAGGCTGAGCTGGCCGTTCGAGTTCGCCTTCGCCCCGCTGCGGCTCCACCGGTCCAGCTCACCGATCTGCAGCAGGAGGTCCCGCCGGGTCACCTGCCGCCGGCTGCGGGTGGGCCGGCCGGCCTCGCGGTCGCGCACCCCGAAGCCGTAGAGGGAGTCGAAGCCGCCGGCGAGGACCAGCCGCTCCACCACCGGCCGGGACACCGACGTCCGGTGCCAGAAGTCGGTCAGGGAGCGGTAGGGCTGCCCGGCGACGACACGGGCCACCTCCTCCTCGGAGATGCCCTTGACGTCGGCGAGGGAGAGCCGGATGCCGTAGCGGGACGGGTCGGCCATCGCCGGCGGCATCCACTCCGGCCGCCGCCACGCCACCTCGTCGGGCTCGTCCTCCGCGGCGTCCTCCCGGGTGAGCCGCTCGACGCGGTACACCCCGGTCGAGGCGTTGACGTCCAGGCCGAGTACCCGGACGCCGAAGTTGCGGGCGTCGTCGAGGATCAGCCGCTTCGGGTACATGCCGGGGTCGTGGGTGAGCACCCCGGAGAGGAAGGCCGCGGGGTGGTGCGCCTTGAGCCACGCCGACTGGTAGGTGGGCAGCGCGAACGCCGCGGCGTGGGCCTTGCAGAAGCCGAACGAGCCGAAGGCGACCAGCACCTCCCAGACCTGCTCGGCCACCTCCGGCGGGTAGCCCGCGGCCAGCGCCCGGGGCACGAACCAGGTCCGCACCTCGGGGTGGGCGTCCTTCTCCCCCAGCGCCCGCCGGACCTCGTCGGCCTCGGCCAGGGTGCAGCCGGTCATCCGGGACACGATCTGCAGGACCTGCTCGTGGAAGACCACGACCCCGGCGGTCTCCTCGAGGGCGAAGGCCAGGTCGGGGTGCGGGTAGACCGTCTCCCGCCAGCCGTTCCGGGCCATGAGGAACGGGGTGACCATGTCGCTCTTCACCGGCCCGGGCCGGAACAGCGAGATGTCGATGACGATGTCCTCGAACGTCTGCGGCCCGAACTTGCCGACCAGCTCCCGCTGCCCGGGTGACTCGATCTGGAACATGCCGAGGGTGCGGGTGCTGCGGATCAGCTCGAACGTCGTCGGGTCGTCACGCGGGACGGCGTCGATGTCGACGACCTCGCCGTCGACCCGGGCCACCTCGTCGAGCGCGTGGGCGATCGCCGACTGCATCCGGATGCCGAGCAGGTCGAGCTTGAGCAGCCCGAGCTCCTCGACGTCGTCCTTGTCGAACTGGCTCATCGGGTAGCCGAGGAAGCTGTTCTCCACCGGGGTGCGGTCGAGCAGCGTGGCGTCGGAGAGCAGCACCCCGCACGGGTGCAGGGCGATGTGCCGGGGCAGGCCGTCGAGCCGGGCGACGAGGTCGAACAGCAGGTCGAGGTCGCCGGTGCCGCCGCCCCGCCGCGACCCGAACCGGCTGGCCCGCAGCTCCGGGAGGTCCTTGAGCGCGGCGTGCACCTGGTTGGCCCGGATGTGCGGGAAGGCCTTGGCCACCGCGTCGATCTCCGCCGGGGGCAGTCCGAGCGCGGCGCCGACGTCGCGGATCGCGTGCCGCACCCGGTAGGTGTCCATCATCGAGATGCAGCTGACCCGGTGGGCGCCGAAGCGCTCGATCACCGCGTCGTAGACCTCCATCCGGCGGGCGGACTCCACGTCGATGTCGACGTCGGGCAGCTGGTGGCGCAGCGGGGAGAGGAACCGCTCCATCAGCAGCCCGTAGCGGATCGGGTCGACGTCGGAGATGCCCAGCAGGTAGGTGACCAGGCTGCCCGCACCCGAGCCGCGCGCGGCCGCGCGAACCCTCGAGCTCTTGATGAGGTCGACCACGTCGGCGACGGTGAGGAAGTAGGACGGGTAGCCGAGGGAGTCGATGACCCCCAGCTCCTCCTCCAGCCGCACCCGGACCCGCTCGGTCAGGTCCATCCCCCGCCGGCCCAGCCCGGCCTCGCAGCGGGCACGGAGCACCTGCGAGGGGCTCATCCCCTGCTCGGCCGGGGTGGTGACCACGTCGAGCTCGGGATAGCGGACGGTGCCGATGCCGAGATCGCCCCGGACGTCGACGGCGCACTGCTCGGCCAGCCGGGCGGTGCGCTCCAGCAACCGCAGCACCGCGTCGCGGTCGGGGCCCAGGAGGTCCTCGGCGACCTCGGTCATCTCCTTGCCCGACTTCAGGTACCCCTCGGCGGTGCGCCGGTCGACGTGGCGGACGTCGAGCGGCACCAGCCGCCGGGCGGCGTCGAGGACGTCTGCGGTGGGGGCGTCGAGGGCGTCGACGTAGCGGACGGCGTTGGTCAGCACCACCGGCACCCCCTCGGCGGCGGCGAAGCGCAGCAGGCCCTGCGCGCGGGAGCGGTCGCCCCGGCCGCGGTGGTGCACCACCTCGAGCACCAGCGAGCCGGGGCCGAAGACCGCGCGCCAGGCGGCCAGCCGGGCCGAGGCCACGTCGGCCCGCCCCGCGGCCAGCGCCCGCCCCACCGGGGAGTCGGGGCCCAGCAGGGTGACCAGTCCGGGGGCGTGCTCGGCGGCCAGCGCCAGCGAGCTCACCGGCTCGCCCCGCGTGCCACGCAGGTGGGTGGCGCTGGTGAGCCGGCACAGCGACCGCCAGCCGGCGCCGTCGCGGGCCAGGAAGGTGACCCGGGGCAGCCGCGGGTCGACGCCGGCCCCGCCGCGGGCCGGCACCCGGCGGCCGGACGCGCCGGGCCCGGCTCAGCTCCGCCGAGGGCCCACCACCGAGGACCGGGGCGGGGGCCGGCGGCACCGTGCTGGCCACCGGGGGG
>NZ_JALPKQ010000063.1:0-27505 GCF_051383655.1 Geodermatophilus sp. CPCC 205761 | reverse complement strand
TCTTCGCCGCGCTCGGCCCCGGTGCCGTGCCACCGGGGACCGGGCGGGCCGCGGTGGCCCCCGCCGCGACCGGCGCGGCCGCCGGCGTCACCGGCCCGGCGATCGCCGTCCTCGCGCTGGCCCCCTTGGCGCTGGCCGAGCCGCTGGCCGGGCTGGTCGCCGCGCTGCAGCGGCGGGGTGCGCTGGCCGACGCCCGCGCCCGCCTGGACGCCGTCCTCACCGCTCCGGTGCCCGCGGACCCCGCCGACCCGCTGCCGGCTCCCGCCCCGGTGCGCGATCTGGCCACCACCGGCCTCAGCGCCGGCTGGCCGGGACGCCCCGACGTGCTGCGCGGGCTGACGACGGAGGCGCGCGCCGACGGCGGCTGGCTTGTGGTGCGCGGGCCGTCGGGGGTGGGCAAGTCGACGTACCTCGCGGTGCTGATGGCGGCCCTGCGGCCGCGCGCCGGGGCCTACACGCTGGGCGGGGCACCGGCCGACCGGCTGACCGGGGACGACGTGCGCTCCCGGATGGCGTGGCTGCCGCAGGAGGCGCACGTCTTCGCCTCGACGATCCGCGCCAACCTGGCGGTGGCGGCGCCCCGTGGGACGCTGGCCGGGCCGGACGGCGGAGCGCGGATGCATGCCGCGCTCACCGCCGCGGGGCTGGGCGGGCTGCTCGCCTCGCTGCCCGAGGGTCTGGACACCCCCGTCGGCGCGGGCGGGACGGCGCTGTCGGGCGGCGAGCGACGCCGGCTGGCCGCGGCCCGTGCGCTGCTGGCCGACCGCGACGTGGTGCTGCTGGACGAGCCGACCGCGCACCTGGACCCGCCGACCGCCGCCGCGCTGGTGCGGGACCTGCGCGCCGCGCTGACCGGCCGGGTCGTGGTGTGCGTGACGCACGACGACGACGTCGAGCGGCCCGGCGACACCGTCGTCCGGCTCGGCGCGTCCACCGTGGTCGGCGCCGCCTGAACTGTCGGCGGGAGCGGGCAGGGTGTCGCGCATGGATGCGCCCTTCACCGGTTCGGTCTTCCTCGGCATGAGCGTCGACGGGTTCATCGCCCGCCTCGACGGCGACCTCTCCTGGCTCACCGGCGGCGCGGAGGCCGGCGGCGCCCCCGACGACGGCTCGGGTGGCGACTTCGGCTTCTCCGCGTTCGTCTCCGGCATCGACGCGCTCGTCATGGGTCGCGGCACCTACGAGGTGATCGCCCCCATGGACGAGTGGCCGTACCAGGGGAAGCCGATCCACGTGGTCAGCACGACGCTCGAGCCAGGGGCGGACGCCCGCATCACCGTGCACGGCTCGTTCGAGGACGCGGTGGCCGCGCTCACCGCAGCCGGGTACCGCCGGGTGTACGTCGACGGCGGCCGGATGGTGCACACGTTCCTGGCGGCGGGCCTGATCGGCGACCTCACGCTGTCGCGCGTGCCGGTGCTGATCGGCGAGGGCCACACGCCGTTCGGCGCGCTGGCCGCCGATGTCCCGCTGGAGCACGAGCGCACCGAGGTCTTCCCCGGCGGAATGGTGCAGACGACCTACCGGGTCCGCCGGCACGCCTGAGACCGGCCTCCTCCAGGGCACCGCCCCGAGCTTGCGAGGGGTGGGAGAGGAGGCCCTCTGTCAGGCGGCGACGTCCCACGGCCGCGTGCGCACGACCTCGAAGCCGGGGAACACGGGCAGGTCCGGGTCGACGACCAGCGGGACCCCGACCGGCGAGCCGAGGCGGCCGCACCCGACCACCGTGGCGCGCTCGTCGGGTGGCATCTGGGCGAGCATCCGCTCGCACAGCTCCTTGCGGATGCGGATCTCCCGCGGCGGGGCGGCGCCGGGAGCAAAGGCGAAGGCGACGATGTCTCCGGCGATGTCTGGCCGAACCCAGTGGACGCTGCTCATGGCGGCCTCTCTGCACGGGTTCCTCCCGCGCTCTGGTTCAACGCCGGGCGGGCCCTGTCTGTGCCCTACCCGTCTGGAGAGAGGCTTGCACCCGGGTACGACACTTCGACGGGGATCTCGGGGCCGAGCCGGGCCCCCTGCAGCAGACGGAGGTCGTCGCCGGACCAGAAGCTGCCCGGGTCGTAGGCGTTGCGCGGCCGGACGCCGTCGAGCAGCCCCATCGCCGTGTACGTGGTGGCCACCAGCTCAGCGCAGTAGATCGTCTCGGCCGAGGTGCCCCGCCGCAGCCGGCCGTTCAGCCAGCCCGTCGCCAGGCCCCGGGTGGTGGGGAACGGCCTGCCGTCGAGCCGGGCGACGGTGCGCAGGACGGCGTCCTCCATCTCCGGGGTCACGCCGCCGTCGTCGGCCGGCCCGACCAGCTGCCGCAGCCAGGCCCGCTGCCCGTAGCGGTGCCGCCAGGTGCGGACGGCGTCGGCGAGGTCGTGCAGCTGGACGCCGCGCTGGTGCTGCCCGGTCCAGACGTCGGGCAGCGAGCGGCCCAGCTCGGCGTGCCAGAGCAGCGGCGGCAGGTCCTCGAGGACGACCGCCATGCCGACGTGGTTGACCGGGGCGTTGGTCAGCGCGCGGATGGCGCGGTCGGCGACCGAGGCGCCGCGGAACACCCAGACGTCACCGGTGCGGGTCAGCTCGACCGCGTCGTCCAGCGGGAGCGCACGGGGCTCGGGCACGCGGCTACGTTAGGCGACCGTGCGCCTCTGGAAGCTCCTCGGACTGGCCGGCCTCGCCGGCGTCGCGGCGACCGGCGCGGTGCTCGCCCGTAACGAGCGCCAGCGCCGCGCGCACACCCCGGAGGAGATCCGGGCCCGGCTGCGCGAGCGGCACGCGGCGCTGGCCGAGTCGGAACCCGAGCCGGAGCCCGCTGCCGAGGACCTCGCCGGCGGACGGCGGCACGCGCTGGCCCGGCTGCTCCGCCGGAGGTGACACTCGCGGGCCCGCTCTGCGGCAGGCCTACGCGAGGGTCCTCGCGATCAGGCGGTCGACGTCGGTCCGGGAGGGAGGCCGGACCCCCTCGCCCGCTGCCGCATCGGCGAGGCTCCTGAACAACCGAGGCGCTGCCGCGGCCGACGGCGTGGGGCGGGAGGCCGCCGTCGCGGCAAGGGGCCGCGACGCTCTGCCGCCGTCCTCAGTCACGCGTTCCTTCAGCACGTCCACCGAGTGCATCCCGCTCCTGAGGAGCAGCGCCAGCAGCCGGGTCGAGATCTCCTCGTCACCGGGACGTCGCGCCGCACCCAACTCCGCCAACGCGTGCCATCTCGCTACCACGACCTCCGGCACGCCGAGGCTGTGAGCCAACTGCGTGGTCCCACCTGCGCAGGAGGTCACCAGCCAGAGGTCGGTGGCCGTCCGTATCCCGAGGGCGCGCAACCTCGGGCCCTGCTCGCCGAACAAGGGCAGGTCCGTGAAGGCCGGATCCGGTGGACCTATGACGTCCCAGAAACCGCTGTCCCCGTCCGGTCTCCGCAGCTTGCTGAACCACGGGTCCGTCCGAGCCATGGTGCGGACCTCCGTGAGCCCCGAGGCCAGCCGGAGTTCTTCGAGTGCGTCCTCGGACCTGCGGCAGTAGGCGCTGACGCAGGCCCGGTCGTAGAGGGCGTACAACCCGAGCGGTCTCACGGGATCCCGCTGGACATCGGGGAGTCCCTCGTCGCTGCCCACGACGGCCCTGAGCGCCTCGCGGAGCTCGAACGCGATGCCGCGGAAGCCGAGCGCGAAGTCCTGGACATTGCGCTCCGCGTAGTCGCGGAACGCGTGCCACCGCAGCTCGGTGAGGCTGTGCAGTGCCTGCTCCGCGTACCACACACGGCCGGGCGATCGTGGTCGAACCGAGACGCACAGGTTGAGCCACGTGGCCGTCAGCGCATGCCATGTCCGCAGCCGGAACGCGGTCCAGCCGTCGTCCCACACGAGCGGTAGGCGACCGAGCTGCTCCAGCGTCGCGTCCGTCGGCGCCTCTGGGGAGTCCAGCGCCGGGATGCTGGCTGCCAGCTCCATGAGCCTCTCGGCGTCCGTCCGGAGGTCCTCCACCGTCCGCGACTCCTCGGCCAGGAGCCGGAGGTACGCCAGGCGGGCCAGGGCGTTCTCCGGGTCGACATCCACCGCCGTGGCGAGCAGTTCTCGCCGGAGCTCTCGACCACCACGCGTCTCCGGCGGCTTGGTCGCGACGACGTACGCGGCGACGCTCTGCCATCGAGTGGCACCGCAGAGGCCGACCCGGAGAGTCGGGTGCCGATCCGCCAGCGTCGTCAGGATGACGGCAGCGGCGGCGGTCAGGAGGTCGCTCGGGTCCACGTCGGCGTCGCCATCGCCGGCCGCCGCGCTGATCTTCGGCCGGAAGCGTGACGCGTTCACGATGGCGGTCTCCGCCACGGATCCGTTACGGGTGATGGTGACGACGACCTCATCGGGCTCGCCCCCGCCCGCCACCGAGGCCCGCCAGGGAACCGACGGGAAGACGAGGTTGACGACGGAGGTCAGCGCGGCCGCCACCTTTCCCGCCGGCAGCGAGGACAGCGCCGAACTCGGCAGGTCCTGGACGTCGACCTGCTGCGGGGCCTTGAGGCCGCGCGGTGGGGCGGAGCCGAGATCCTCCAACCGCGCGAGGACGTACGCCGTCCCGACAGGGTCGCTGGCGTCGCCCTTCTTGACCGTGACCTGGAGACGCAGAGCGTGGCCGCGGCCGGCGGCGTGGAGCAACAACCCCAGAAGGGCCAGGGCGCCGGTGAGCAACCAGGGCCAGACCTCGTCCGGGATCCTCAGGCCGAGAGGCTCGAGAGCTCGAGTGAAGATGGCCAGCACGACCACCGACAAGGCGGCCAGGAACACGTAGCCGGGACCCAGGGCTCCACGGGGAGCGCCCAAGCCGACCATCCGCTCGCGCCAAGTCTCCAAGCGCTTCGCACTCCGCGCCGACCACGCGATGACGGCGGCAGCGACGAGGGCGGCAGCGATGACCGGAGCTCGGAAGTCCGCTGCCACACCGTCGAGCCACGGCGCCGGCCAACCGAGCAGACCGATGGACCGGACGACGGTCGTGAGGAGCAGGGCGAGGCCGGCCCACCACGCCATGCGCCGTGTCCAGTCGGGCCAGGCGCGCGCGTCCGGAGGCGCGGTCAGCGGGGTCAGGAGCCGCGCCACGACGAGGAGCACGGCCAGGACCACCAGCGCCGGCACCGAGACCCGACCGATCGGCTCGAGCCAGCGCGTGCGGAAGGCATCCCATCGATCTGCGGCCCGTGCGGGCAAGACCCGCTCGTCCGGGGTCAGCGCCGCTCGCGCCACCTCGTTCGCCGGGTCGAGTATCAGCGCCTGCTGGAAGCACGTGTCCGCCTCGTCCCCGCGGTCGGCTCTCGTCAGCCGCTCAGCCGACGCGGCCACGCGGGCGGCGGCGTCCCGACGTCCATCGACGTAGGCCAGGCCCTCGGCTGCACGGGAGTCGGTGGTGAGCCGTTGCTCGTAGAGCCGTTCGGCCAGCGCCAAGCGGCCCTCTGCGGCCAGTGCGCCGGCCTGACGCAACACAGGGTCGTCATCGGCCGGAGGAGGCGACGCCTGGGCCGCGTTCGTCGGGGTGAAACAGGTCAGCTCTGTCGGCGACTGCGGCGGGCCAAGCGGAACGACGGCCACCACGATCGCGAGGAGCAGCACCGTGGCCGCGGCCACGGCCACGAAGCGCGACAACCCGCCATGACTCACGGCGTCTCTCCCCCGCACGGGCTCACCGCAGAGCGCCGAGGCTAGACCTGCGGGTTCCGCAACAGAAGGGGATCCCCGGGTCGCGTACGCACTGCAGCATCGTGGGGCACGTGCTCCATCGGCGCTGATCCCGGCCTCACGCACGGCGACCGCCACACCGGACCCGGCCCGGCCGCCTTCCCGTCCGGCGTCGACAGGTCGACACTGCACGCGCCCGCCGGTGTCGCCGGCCGTCTGTCTGGGTCATCCGGCTGGCGACGCCGACGCGGTCATCCAGGCAACCTCCGCCGACGACACCCACGGGATGGCGCTCGTCCGGCTCTCCGGCCACCACGGGGACCGGTCGTTCGAGACGCTCAACGCCCAGGTCATGCGGTTCGTCGACGGCCGGATCGCCGAGTTCTGGGAGGCACCCACCGATCCGGACGCGATGAGGGACGTCTTCGCCTGAGGTCACCCGCCCGTCAGCGCCGGCCCCTCGTCCTTGAGCACCACGCCGGAGGCGCCCAGCTCCCGCGCGGCCCCGAGCAGGGCGGCGACGGTGTCGGCGGCCTGGGCGTAGGACAGCCCGTGCGGCGGGCGGACGTTGGAGACGCAGTTGCGCTCCGAGTCCGCCCGCCCCGGCCGCGGGCCCCAGGTGAGGTAGACGCCGAGCGAGTCGGCCGACGAGAGCCCCGGCCGCTCTCCGATGAGGACGACGACCGCGCGCACCCCGAGCGCCGCACCCACCGCGTCGCCCAGCGCGACGCGGGCCTGGTGCGCCAGCACGACTGGGGCGAGCCGCCACCCGGACAGCCGCTCCAGCAGCGCCGCCGTCAGGCCGGCGGCGTGCTCGTGCACCGCGCGCGGGGAGAGCCCGTCGGCGACGACGACGGCCAGGTCGGCGTCCGTGCGGGGCAGCGACGTGCCCTCGGCCAGTTGCCGGCCGAGGTCGGGCCGCTGCAGGTACGTGGCGCGGTCCGGCGCCGCGGAGTGCACCTCGACGACCTCGGTGCCCGGCAGGCCGGCCCGGACGACGTCGGGGTCCAGCGGCTGGTGCACCGCGTCCCGGGCCGCGGCGTGCGCGGCGCGGAACTCCAGTTCCCGGACGGTCGGCAGCGCGTCGCCGGCGCGGCCGAGCGCCACCCGCGCGCGGGTGGCCGAGCGGAGCACCGCCCACGGATCAGGACCGACGTGGCCACTCCGGCCCTCCGCCACGGAACTCACGACGACGCCGCCGCTAGCAGGGCCCGGGCCGCGGGCGCGTCGGCGGTCAGCTCGCGCACCCGGCCGGCCTCGTCGAGCAGGTCCATCCGCGCCAGCCACTCCTCGAACTCCGGGGCCGGGCGCAGACCCAGCACCTGCCGGGTGGTGAGGACGTCGGAGAACGCCAGCGACTGGTAGTGCAGCATCACGTCGTCCATCCCGGGGACGGCGATGAGGAACGTGCAGCCGGCCGCCCCGAGCAGCAGCATCAGCGAGTCCATGTCGTCCTCGTCGACCTCGGCGTGGTTGGTGTAGCAGACGTCCACGCCCATGGGCAGGCCGAGCAGCTTGCCGCAGAAGTGGTCCTCGAGGCCGGCGCGGAGCACCTGCTTGCCGTCGTAGAGGTACTCCGGCCCGATGAACCCGACGACGGTGTTGACCAGCAGCGGCTCGAAGTGCCGGGCCACGCCGTAGGCCCGGGCCTCCAGGGTCTGCTGGTCGACCGGCCGCCCACCGATCCCGTGGTGCGCGTCGGCCGACAGCGCCGACCCCTGGCCGGTCTCGAAGTAGGTGACGTTCGACCCCACCGTGCCCCGCCCCAGCTCGAGCGCGCCGGCCCGCGCCTCGGCGAGCAGGTCGAGGGTGACCCCGAAGCCGCGGTTGGCCGCCTGCGTGCCGGCCACCGACTGGAACACCAGGTCCACCGGTGCGCCGGCCTCCAGTGCCCGCAGCGTCGTCGTCACGTGGGCCAGCACGCAGGACTGCGTCGGGATCCCGTACCGGGTGATCACCGCGTCGACCAGCTCCAGCAGCGCGACCGTGCGCGCCGGGGAGTCGGTGGCCGGGTTGATCCCGATGACGGCGTCCCCGCAGCCCTGCAGCAGCCCGTCCACGATGGACGCCGTGACGCCCAGGGGGTCGTCGGTCGGGTGGTTGGGCTGCAGCCGCGACGCCAGCCGGCCGGGCAGCCCGAGGGTGCTCCGCAGCCCGGTGACCACCCGCGTCCGGCGGCCGACGGCGACCAGGTCGGCGTTGCGCATCAGCTTCGACGTCGCCGCCACCATCTCCGGCGTCAGGCCGCGGGCCAGTCCGCTGATCGCCGCCTCGTCCCCGGCGGCCGCCCACGCCAGGAGGCGGTCGCGGAACTCCCCCACGGTGAGCGAGGCGACCGGCGCGAACGCCTCCCGGTCGTGGGTCTCCAGGATGAGCCGGGTGACGTCGTCCTCGTCGTCGACCACCTGCTCCTCGAGGAAGGTGGCCAGCGGCAGGTCGGCCAGCACGGTCTGGGCGGCGACCCGCTCGGCCGCGGACTCCGCGGCGCAGCCGGCCAGCACGTCCCCGGAGCGGGCCGGCGTCGCCTTGGCCAGCAGCTCGACCAGGGTCGGGAACTCGTAGGTGTGCCCGCCGAGCGTGCCGCGTCGCGTCATCGCACGTCCTCCGCCGCGTCGGCGAGCAGCTCGAACTCCTCCTCCGGCGCCGAGGCGACCAGGTGGTGCCGGCTGTAGAGGGCGAAGTAGGCGAGGAAGACCGCGTAGGCACCCAGGGTCCACAGCGCGGCGGTCACGTCGACGAGGAACGTCGCGACCACCGCCGCGGCGGCCAGCACCAGCGCGACGCCGGTGGTGACCACCCCGCCCGGCGTCCGGTAGGGCCGCTCCAGCCCCGGCTCGCGGCGGCGCAGCACGATGTGGCTGACCATCATCAGCACGTAGGACACCGTCGCCCCGAAGACGGCCATGTTCAGCAGCATCGCGCCCTGGCCGGTCAGCGACAGCGCGAAGCCGATCGCGCCGGGCACGAGCAGCGCCAGCATCGGCGCCTTGCGGGCGTTGGTGACCGACAGGGCCCGCGGCAGGTAGCCGGCCCGCGACAGCGCGAAGGTCTGCCGCGAGTAGGCGTAGATGATCGAGAAGAAGCTGGCCACCAGCCCGAACAGGCCCGCGTAGTTGACCACGCGGGTGATGCCGTCCGGAGCGGCGGAGCCGGCCAGCGCGTCGACCGGCGGGTTGCCCGACCCGGCGATCGCCGAGGAGCCGGCCGCACCCGGCGTGAACACCAGCATCAGGACGGCGAGGACGACGAGCACGCCCATCGCCGCGACGATCCCGCGCGGCATCGAGCGGGCCGGGTCGCGCGCCTCCTCCGCCGCCAGCGGCACGCTCTCGACGGCCAGGAAGAACCAGATCGCGAACGGGAACGCCGCCCAGATGCCGAGCACGCCGTAGGGCAGGAACGTCGAGGCACCGGCCGCGTCGGTGGGCGCGATGTCGAGCAGGTTGCCCGAGTCGAACTGCGGGATCGCCCCGACGAGGAAGACGACCAGCCCGAGCAGCGCGACGACGGTGACGACGAACATCGCCTTGAGCGCCTCCCCGACGCCCATCAGGTGGATGCCGATGAACAGCGCGTAGACCGCCAGGTAGACCCACCAGCCGTCGGTGATGCCGAACAGCCCGAGGGACTCCACGTAGGCACCGATGAACGTCGCGATCGCCGCCGGGGCGATCGCGTACTCGATGAGCACGGCCACCCCGGTGGCGTAGCCACCCCACGGCCCCAGCGCCCGGCGGGCGAAGGTGTAGCCGCCGCCGGCGGTCGGCAGCGCCGAGCCGAGCTCGGCCAGGCCGAACACCATCGCGGTGTACATGACCGCCATCAGCACCGTGGCGACGAGCAGGCCGCCGAAGCCGCCCTCGGCCAGCCCGAAGTTCCACCCGGCGTAGTCACCGGAGATGACCGCCGAGACCCCCAGCCCGGCCAGCAGCAACCAGCCCGCGGTGCCGCTGCGCAGCTGGCGCTTGTGCAGGTATCCCTCGTCGACCCGCTCGGCTGCGACGCCGGCGTGGTGGTGCGAGGCGGGTCGTGCGGTCGGTTCCGCGGTCATGTGGGACCTCCGGGATCGGCCCCCGGCCGGGAGGGCCAGCCTGATCCTGTCCGCGGGACGCCGTCAACGAGGGAGCAGCGATCGGAACACGCTGTTCACCGGCCCGGCGCAGTGCCTCCGAGGAGCAGCCCGAGGTCCCGGACGTACACGCCGGTGCCGTGACCGAAGCCCGACACGACCGGCTGCAGCCGGGCGCCGACCCCGGTCGCGGCGGAGGTCAGGACCGGCGGTGCACCCGGCAGCCGGACGGCGTCCCCGACGAGGGTGGGCACCAGCCCGGCCGCCACGAGGGCCAGGAGCGCCACCGTCCCGATGGCCACGGACAGCCCCAGGTGCTCGGCGAGCAGGCCGATGGCCGGTGGCCCCCCGAGCAGGCCGGTGTATCCCACCGTGGTGGCCAGGGCGATGCCGCGGGCGCCGCCGAGCACGCCCGCGCGGGCGATCGCCAGGGGGAAGATGTTGGCCAGCCCGAGGCCGACCAGCACGAACCCGGCCAGCGCCACCGGGAGGGACGCCGTCGTCACCGCGGCGGTCACGCCGACCGCCGCGAGCAGGGCGCCGCCGATGAGCAGGCGGCGTTCCCCGAGGGCCAGGACCAGCCGGTTGCCGGCCAGCCGGCCGCAGGCCATGGCGAGGGAGAAGCCCGCATACCCGCCGGCCGCGAGGAGCGGCGTCGCGGACAGGTCGGTCCGGAGCAGCAGCGCGCCCCAGTCGGTCAGGGCGCCCTCGCCGTACGCGGTGCAGCCGGCGATGACCCCGAGGACGACGAGGGCGGCCGTGGGACGGCGACGCTCGGGGGCTGCGCCGGTCACCCGCCGGACGTCCGCCGCGGCGTCGGCGCCGACCAGTGCCGGAGCCGCCCAGGCCGTCAGCAGCAGCCCCACGCAGGCGACGGCGACCAGGTGCACCGCCACTCCGGCGACGGCCGAGGCCACCCCGCCGAGCAGCGCACCGGCCAGGCCCCCGAAGCTGAACCCGGCGTGCAGGCCCGACAGCAGCGGCCGTCCCACCCGCGCCTCGACGGAGACACCGAGTGCGTTGGCCGCGACGTTGACCATGCCGGTCGCGGCGCCGAAGACGAGCAGCGCGGCGCACAGCGCCGGGACCGAGGCGGCCAGTCCGGGCAGTACGACGGCCACGCACACCAGGACGGCGGCCACGGCGCTCACCAGGCCGGCACCGAGGCGGGCGCAGAGCGCACCGGTGACCTGCATGCAGGCCAGGGCGCCGACGGAGAGGCAGAGCAGGGCGATGCCGAGGGTGCTGTGCCCCGCGCCCACCTGCTGGGCGACGTCGGGCACGCGGGCGGCCCAGCTGCCGAAGACCGCCCCGTCGAGGACGAACAGGGCGGCGACGGCCAGCCGCAACCGTTCCACCGACGGTGGCGGCGCGGACGACCTGGCGGAGCGGACGAGGACGGCGACCGGGGTGCGGGCGCGCAGCACGAGGGCAGGAGTGGCCATGGAGACCTCACGGGAGAGAGCCGGCCACCGCAGAACGGGTGGCCGCGAGGGGCGGGGAGAGCACACGACCTCGGGCACCCGCGATCCACGGTGCCAGCAGGGCCGGGATCACGCCGACCGGAGGGGCGGCGCGTCGGCGTGAGAGTGGCCACGGCACTGCGGGACGCGCGCAACTCCTGGATACTGGTTGGACACGATCGGGTGGCGCGATGCCGGACAGGGGAGGACGCAGGACCGGTGGAGACGCTGGAGACCCAGCCCACGTCGGACGACGGAGACCTGCTGGCCGCGCTGGCCGCCGGGGGCGACCTCAACGACTTCCTCGGGGACCTGGTGCGGCTGGCCGCCCGCCACACACCCACCGCGGAGGCCTGCGGCCTGACACTGGCCCGCTCCTCGGGCGCGGTGACGGTCAGCGCCACCGGGCCCCTGGCGCAGCAGGCCGACGAGCGGCAGTACGACCTCGACACCGGCCCCTGCCTGGAGGCCATGCGCGGGGGCGTCGTCGTCCGGGTCGACGACATGGCCGCCGAGCGCCGCTGGGCGCCCTATCCGGCCCGCGCCACGGAGGTCGGCGTCCGGTCCTCGCTCTCGTTGCCCCTCGTCGTCGAGGACCGCCGGTGCGGCGCGCTGAACCTCTACTCCACCCAGCCGGGCGCCTTCGACGAGGACGCCGAGGGGACCGCCGCCCGCTGGGCCGGTCAGGCCGCCGGGGCGCTGGCGGTCGCGCTGCGCATCGCCGACGGCGACGACCGGGCCGACCAGCTGCTCGGCGGCCTCGACACCCGGACGACGATCGGCCAGGCGGTCGGGCTGCTCATGGCGCAGGAGCGCTGCACCGCCGAGCAGGCGTTCGCGCTGCTCAAGCTCGCCTCCCAGCGGCGCAACGTGAAGCTGCGCGACGTCGCCGCCGGGGTGGTCGAGTCCTTCGAGGCCGCGCTGCCGGAGGCCCCGGCCCGCTGGTGAGCCTCAGAGGCCGCGCCAGCGGCCGGCCGTGCCGTTGCCCTCGGGCCGCGAGCCGAACACGTTGCCCTCGGTCGGCGACGCCCCGTCACCGGACAGGGCGAACGCCCGGAACAGCGGCCCGACCAGCGCGTCGTACACCGCCGGCAGCAGCCGGAAGCCGGCGATGACGACCGGGTTGGCGAACCCGGCCTGCACGAGGCGGCGGGGCCGGTCCAGCCGCGCCACCACCGCGCGGGCCACCCGCTCGGCCGAGTAGACCGGGGGCGGCGGGCGGCCGGTGCTGCCGGCCCACGTGGCGCCCTGGTAGTAGATCGGCGTGTTCACCCCGCCCGGGGCGACCGCCGAGACGTGCACGCCGGGCGCGTCACGGACCTCCTGCTGCAGCGTCCGCACCAGGCCCAGCTGCCCCCACTTGGCCGCCGCGTAGGTGCCCATGAGCGGCGCGGTGACCGACGCCAGCAGCGAGCTGACGACCACCAGGTGCCCGGCGCCCTGGCGGCGGAACACCGGCAGAGCCGCCCGGGCCACGTTGGCGGTGCCGTGCAGGCTGGTGTCGACGACGGCCTCGAACACCTTGGCCGGCACGTCCTCGATCCGCCCGTAGGCCATGGTCTGCGCCGAGTGGACGACGGCGTCGAGGCGGCCGAACCGCTCGACGGCGGTGTCGACGGCCCGCTGCACGGCGTCGGCGTCGGTGACGTCGGCGGGGCACACCAGCGCCTCCGGGGCGCCGCGCTCGCGGGCCTCGGCGGCGGCCTCCTCGAGCGACTCCCGGCCGCGGGCCACGAGCACCAGGCGGGCGCCCCGGGCGGCGAGGGTGTGCACGGTCGCCCGGCCGATCCCGCTGGAGGCGCCGGTGACGAGGACGGTCGGCGGTCGCGACGGGGCGGCGGACGGCTGGGGCATGCGGCTCCTCGGTTCAGGGAGCCGAGGGCTCGTACTCGTCGGACCGCCCCGGCTCGGCGTCGTCCGGTCCTACCCCTGCGGCCCGTCGGTCATGCCGGGACGTCCGGGAGGACGCCGTACAGCCAGCCGGGTCCGGTGACCGCCGTGCCGGCCGGCAGCCGGGCCCGCAGCCCTCGGTCGGCGGTGACCACGAGCAGCGGGGTGCCCTCGGCGGCCAGCCGGGCGGCCCGGTCGGCGAGCGCGTCGTCCCCGCTGCCGGGCGCCCGGACCACGGTGACCCCGTCGGGCACGCGGACGTCGCGCGCGGCGCCCTCCACGACCACGACGACCTCACGGCACAGCACCGAGCCGCCGCTCGGCCCGGGGAGCAGTCGGCCGGCCAGCGGCGCCAGCCGGCGCAGCAGCCGGGTGGTCGCGCCGGCCCGGTCGCGCCACCAGCCGTCGGGCCGGGACCCGACGACGTTGGCCATGTCGACCAGCAGAACCGTCACGCCGCTCCCCCTCCGCGTCGACGTCGCCCGACCGGGTGGTCGCCCGTTTGCGCTGGTCGCGCCCGGGCATCGATGCCGGCGACCCCGGAGGAGGTTCCCATGGCCAGCAGCGACCGCACCGCCCACGACCACGACGCGACCCGGACCGACACCCCGGCGACCCGCGAGGGCGCCTCGGCCACGCGCGGAGCCGCCCGCGACGCCGTCGCCGTCCAGCGGTCGGACTTCGGCGGCATCAAGTGGGGCGCGGCGTTCTTCGGCTGGCTGTCGGCCAACGGGCTCGCCGTCCTGCTGGTCGCGATGCTGTCGGCCGCCGGTGTCGCCCTCGGTCTCACCCAGGGCCTGCCGGACTCCGGGGACGTCGCCGCGGAGACGATCGGGCTGGCGGGCGCGATCGCCCTGCTCGTCGTCCTCTTCCTGGCCTACCTCGCCGGCGGGTACGTGGCCGGGCGGATGGCGCGGTTCAACGGCGTCCGGCAGGGGCTGGCGGTCTGGCTGGTCGGCCTGCTGGTCGTCGTCGTGCTGTCGGCCGCCGGGTACCTGCTGGGCCGCGAGTACAACGTGCTCGAGTCGCTGAACCTGCCCCGCATCCCGATCGACGAGGGCACCGCCACCACCGCCGGGATCATCACCCTGCTGGCCATGGTGGGCGCGACCCTGCTGGGCGCACTCCTCGGTGGCCGGCTGGGCACCCGCTACCACCGCCGGATCGACCGCGCGGGCTTCGGCGCCTGACCCCCCGGGAGCTGCCGAGCGTCACCGGTCGCTCCTACGCTGCCGTCATGTGCCGCAACATCCGCCCGCTGGCCAACTTCGAGCCGCCGGTCACCGGCGACGAGATCGAGGCCGCCGCCCTGCAGTACGTCCGGAAGATCAGCGGGACCACCCGCCCGTCGCGGGCGAACGCCGAGGTGTTCGAGCGCGCCGTCACCGAGGTGGCCGAGGCCTCGGCCCGGCTGCTCGCTGCCCTGGTCACCCCGGCCCCGCCGAAGGACCGCGAGGTCGAGGCGGCCAAGGCGCGGCAGCGGTCGGCCGCGCGCTACGCGAGCTGACCGGCCACGTCGCAGCAGATTGCGCACAACCGGCATGGCGCCGGGTGGGGCGGGTAGGAGCGGGGCTCCCCCTTCCCCGTCACCCGGAGTCCCGCCATGGCGCGCAACACCCTCTCCCGCTCGCTGCACGACCTGGGCCTGGCGGCCTGGTTCGGCGGCACCCTGGCCAACGCGGTCGCCCTCAACCCCGCCGCGGGCGCGGCCGGTGGCCGTGACACCGGCCGCGTGGCCAACGCCGGCTGGGACCGCTGGACCCCGGTCAACGCGGCCGCGATCGGGGCTCACCTGGTCGGCAGCGTCGGCCAGCTGGCCGGCAACCGCCGGCGCGTCGCCCGCCAGCGCGGCGTGGTCGGCATGAGCCTGCTCAAGACGGCGCTCACGGTCGCCGCGCTCGGGGCGACGGCGTACAGCCGGTCACTGGGCATCGTCGTGTCCGGCGCGGGCGCGGTTCCGGCGAGGTCCGGGACGAAGCCGTCCAAGCGGACCAAGGCCGAGGTCGCCGCCGCGCAGGAGCAGCTCGACCGGCTGCAGTGGGTCATCCCCGCGCTCACCGGTGCCCTGGTGGCGGTCAGCTCCTACGCCGGTGAGCAGCAGCGGCCCAGTGAGGTCGCCCGCGGCATCGCCCAGCGCTGACCCCGTCCGGCAGCGCGCCGGCGTGCACCGTCCCGGCCGAAGCCGGGCTCGCGACCTGCGCATACCCCGCGAGGAGGCGGGCAGTACCCATCTCCGGGTAACGACAGTGGGCCGGCGGATGAACGGTGAGGGTCATGACCGATGTCGACTCGTCTCAGCAGCGCGGCGGCTCATCGGGTGAGAGCCGCAAGGAGCGGATCGACCGCGAGCTGATCGAACTGCTCAACGAGCTCCGGGTGGCGCTGCCCGGGGTGCAGTTCCTCTTCGCGTTCCTGCTCGTCGTGCCCTTCCAGCAGCGCGGCGCGGAGCTGACCGAGTTCCAGCGGGACGTCTACTTCGTGACGCTCATGGCCGCCGCCGTCGCCACGGGGCTGCTCATCGCCCCCGCGGCGCAGCACCGGGTGCTGTTCCGGCAGCACGACAAGGAGGTCCTGCTGCGGCGCAGTCACCGGTCGGCCTTCGCCGGGCTCGTCGTCCTGGCCATCGCGATCTGTTCGGCCGTGCTGCTGGTGACCGACGTGGTCTTCGACCTCACCCAGGCGTGGATCACCACCGGCGTCGTCGCCGCGCTGCTGACCTACTGGTGGATCGCCGTCCCCTACTGGGACCGCGCGCACGGCCGCCAGGACGATCCGGACGACGGCGACGAGGACCGCTGACCCCGTCCCCTCCTCACCCGTGCGTCGACCGGTGCCCGAGGGCCCTGCAGATCGCGTCGACGACGTCGTCAGGGTCCTCGTGCTCCCAGAAACGCAGCACCCGCCAGCCTGCCGCCCGCAGCGTCTCGTCGGCGCGCCGGTCGCGGGCCACGTTCCCCGCCAGCTTGGCGACCCACCACTCCCGGTTGGCGGTGGGCGTGTGGCCACACGTCGGGCAGGCGTGCCAGAAGCACCCGTCGAGGAACACGATGAGGCGCCGGCCCTTCCACACCAGGTCGCCGCGCGCCCGGGTCTCCCGGCACGGCCGGACGTCGACCCGGAAGCGGACACCGCGGGCGTGCAACCGACGTCGCACGGCGACCTCGTGCGCGGTGTCGCGGCGGGGCTGGCGCCGGAAACGCTGCGCGACGACGTCGGATGACGGTGGCGGCGCGGGCCCGGGACCACTCGTCGTCACGCTCCTCCTCGCAGCCACCACCCTCGCCCCCGACCCTAGGGAGCCGCACCGACAGGATGGAGACACCGATCACGTGCGACGTCGGTGGGGCAAGGGTCGCCTAACCTGCTCGTCGTGAGTGCGACGGCGGCCCGGGACCTCGCACGGCCGCCCGCCCCTTCCCTGCCCGTGCCGCGCTGGTCGCCGGTCGAGCTGCTGCCCGCCCTCCTGGTCGCCGCGCTGGGCACCGTGCTGCTGCTGCCCGGGCACGGCCTGTGGTTCGACGAGCTGTTCACCGCGGAGGTCGGACGGCTCCCGTTCCGGGAGATCCTCGCCGCGATCGTCGAGGGCCGCGGGACGACCAGCTACCTGGCCGACGTGCCGCCGTCGTACAACGCCCCGTACTACCTCGCGGTGCACGCCTGGGTGTCGCTGCCGGGCATCGGTGGCGACACGTCGCTCCGGGTGCTGTCGCTGCTGGCCACCGCCGGCGGGCTGACGCTGATCACCCGGGGCGTGACCCGGCTGACCACCCGGGCCACGGGCGTGCTCGCCGGGGTCCTGCTGGCCGCGAACCCGCTGCTGCTCGAGCAGGCGGTGGAGGCGCGCAGCTACGGGCTCGCCGTGCTGGCCACCGGTGGGGCGCTGCTCGGCCTGGTCCGCCGGCTGCAGGAGGCGCCGCGCGGGCTGCTGCTGTTCGGCCTGGCCGGTGCCGGGATGGGGCTGGCGCACTGGTACGCCGTCACGGTGCTGGCCGGCTTCGTCGTGGCCGGGCTGCTGCTGCGAGGGCGGCGGGCGCTGCCGCTCGTGCTCACCGGCGCGGCCGCCGTCCTGCCGACCGCCGGCCTGATCGCGGTCAACCTGCTCAACGGCACCGGCGCCCGCAACGCCGAGCACCTGCGCGACACCGAGGGCAGGCTCGCCGACCTCGCCGTCGAGGCGTGGGCCGGTGGGCGCACGCCGCTGCTGTACCTCACCGTCGCACTGGCCGTCCTCGGCGCGCTGCGGGCATCCGTACTGCGGGTCGTCGGCACGTGCTGGGTGCTGGTGCCGCTGCTGCTCCTGCTCGCCGCCGAGTGGATGCGGCCGGTCTACCTCCCCCGCTACCTGCTGGCCGGGCTGCTCGGCCTCGGTGTGCTGGCGGCGGGCGGCGCGCTGGCCGTTCCGCGGGGCGCCCGCGGCCCCGTCGCGGCGCTGCTGGTCGGCTGCTCCCTGCTGGCCGCCTCGCCGCTGGCGGTCCGGGAGCCGCGGGAACGCGCCGACGAGGTGGTCGCCCTGATCGCCGAGCGGCACGTCGCGGGCGAGCCCGTGGTGGCGGCCGACCAGCGCTCGGCCACCGGCCTGGACCACTACGTCCGGACGGCGGCCCCGCAGCTGCGCCCCGACGTCGTCCTCCCGCCGGACGACGCACCGGCCACGGCCGACCGGGTGTGGCTGGTGCGCCGGCTGATCGACGGCGACCCGGTGCCGACCGACGACGACGCGGTCCTGCTCGGCGCCGGCCTCCGGATCGCCGCCGAGACCGCCTTCCCCGCCGACAAGACCGACCTGGTCCTGCAGCTCTGGGAGCGCTGACCCGCGCGCCGATGACTTCGCGGCCCGGTCCGCGTCTTCCTGTCAGATCCCCGCGGCAGGGTGGGGGCACGGACGGCAGAAGGCGGAGGTGGGGTCCGTGGCGGCGTACGTCGGCGACGCGGTGCCGGCCCAGCGGCGGGGCCCGGAGGGCGGTGGCCGCGAGGAGCTGGCCATCGAGACCGAGGGCCTGGTCAAGCACTTCGGCAGCACCCGCGCGGTCGACGGCGTCGACCTGCGCATCCCCCGCGGCGGGGTGCACGGCTTCCTCGGGCCCAACGGCGCCGGCAAGACGACCACCATCCGGGTGCTCGCCACCCTGATCCGGCCCGACGCCGGCACCGCGCGGGTGTTCGGCCACGACGTCGTCGCCGAATCCGACGAGGTGCGCGCCCGGGTCAGCCTGACCGGCCAGTTCGCGTCCCTGGACGAGGACCTGACCGGCGCGGAGAACCTGCAGCTGCTGGCCCGGCTGCTGGGCTACTCCCGGGCCGCGGCGCGGCGGCGCACCGAGCAGCTGCTCACCGCCTTCGGACTGGGCGACGCCGCCGGCAAGCAGGTGAAGCACTACTCCGGCGGCATGCGGAGGCGGATCGACATCGCGGCCAGCATCGTCGTCCGGCCGGACCTGATCTTCCTCGACGAGCCCACCACCGGCCTGGACCCGCGCAGCCGCAACCAGGTGTGGGACGTCGTCCGCGCCCTGGTCCGCGGTGGCACCACGGTGCTGCTCACCACCCAGTACCTCGACGAGGCCGACCAGCTCGCCGACCGCATCTCGGTCATCGACGCCGGCCGGGTGATCGCCGAGGGGACGCCGGGCCAGCTCAAGGCCTCGGTGGGCAGCGGCTCGCTGCACGTGCGGGTCCGCGAGCCCGAGCAGCGCCCGGCCGCCCGCGTGCTGCTCGAGCGGGTGCTGGGCGTGCCGGTCCGCGAGGAGAGCGACCCGGCGGCGCTGACCGCCCGGGTGGGCGACGCCGACCCGGTGGCGCGCGCGCTCACCGCCCTGGAGGACGCCGACGTCGGCCTGGCCCAGTTCGCGCTCGGCCAGCCCAGCCTCGACGAGGTGTTCCTCGCCCTCACCGGCCACCCGGCCGAGTCCACGACGACTGCGACCAGCCCCGACGAGGAGGGCCAGGCGTGACCACGACGGAGAGCCGGCACCTGCTGCTGGACGCCCCTGACAGCGCCGCGGTGCACGAGGCGCTGGTCGCCGGCGAGCGACCGCGGCCGCAGGGCCCGCTGGCCGCCTCGGCGACCTTCGGCTGGCGCACCCTGCTCAAGATCAAGCACGTTCCGGAGCAGCTGTTCGACGTCACCGCCTTCCCGGTGATGATGACGCTGATCTTCACGTTCCTGTTCGGCGGCGCCCTGGCCGGCACCGTCGACGCCTACATCCAGTACTTCCTGCCGGGCATCCTGGTGCAGAGCATCCTGATGATCACGATGTACACCGGCGTCGCGCTGAACACCGACATCGAGAAGGGCGTCTTCGACCGCATCCGGTCCCTGCCGGTGTGGCGGCCCAGCGCCCTGGTCGGCGCGCTGCTCGGCGACGTCGTCCGGTTCACCCTCGCCTCGACGGTGGTGGTCTCGCTGGGGCTGCTGCTCGGCTTCCGGCCCGGGGGCGGGTTCCCGGGGGTGCTGGCCGCGATCGGGCTGCTGCTGGTCTTCGCCTTCGCCCTGGGCTGGATCTGGACGTTCCTCGCGCTCGAGCTGCGCACCCCGAACGCGGTGATGGGCTGGAGCATGCTGGTGATCACGCCGCTCACCTTCGGCAGCAACATCTTCGTCGACCCCTCGACGATGCCCGGCTGGCTGCAGGCGTTCGTCAGCGTGAACCCGATCAGCCACCTGGTCGACGGCGTGCGCGGGCTGATGCACGGGCGGGCCGAGGTGGTCGACGTGCTGCTGGTGTTCGGGTGGGCGGCGGCGCTGGTCGCCGTCCTCGGGCCCCTGACGATGCGGCGGTACGCCGACCGGGCGTGACCGGTCAGCGCCGGTGGCGGAGGGCCCAGGCCAGCGACCGCGCCGACTGCCGCAGCCGGGCCCGCGCCGTCCACGCCGACCGTCCCTCGGCGCGGCGGTCGCGGGCCACCGGCACGCTGGTCACCGGCCGCCGGGCCAGCCCGACGGCCAGCACGATGCTCGGCGCGTCCGCGGCGAGGACGGCGTCCCGCACGCGGCGGCCCATCGCGAGGAACGCGCCGGCGTCCGGTGGCAGCCCGGTCAGCCGCGCGGCCAGCCGGCGGTGCGCCGTGCCGGTGAGCCGGCGCAGCGGGGACTCGTAGGTGCCGCGGCGCCCGGCGAACACCGCCTCGACGTCCCCCCGCGCCAGGCGCTCGAGCAGCTGCGGCACCGCCTCGGGCGGGTCCTGCAGGTCGGCGTCCAGGCACACCCACACGTCGGCGTCCGGCTCGGCGGCCAGCCCGTGGGCCAGCGCCGCGTGCTGGCCGCCGTTCACGGTGAGCCCGGAGACCGCGATCCGTGGATCGGTGACGCTGAGGCCGACGGCGACCCGCGCGCTGTCGTCGGGCGAGGCGTCGATGACCAGCCGCAGCCGCCAGTCCCGGCCCTCGAGGGCGGCGGCCAGCCGCTCGGCCAGCGGCGCCAGGGTGGCCTCGTTGCGGTAGACGGGGACGACGACCGCCAGCCGGGGCCCGGCGCTCATGCCGCCGCGGCCCACGTGCGGGCCAGCCCCTCGGCGAGATCGACCGTGGGCCGCCAGCCCAGCATCGCGGCGGCAGCCGACGGGTCGCTCACCCAGTCGGCGGTGTCCCAGTCCCGGCCGGGGTGGGCGCCGGGCGCGGTGGCGATCGACCGCCCGGTGACCCGCTCGGCGGTGGCGACCAGCTCCTCGGTCGACGTCTGCACGCCGGTGCCGACGTTGAGCACCTGCCCCGGCGGGAGGTGGTCGGCCAGGGCGGCGCGCACGCAGGCGTCGACGACGTCGCCCACCCAGACCCAGTCCCGCCGGCTGACGTGCCCCGGCAGCGGGACGACGGCTCCGGTGCGGGCGGCCCCGAGCACCACCGGCACCAACCGGGTCGGGTGGTCGCCGGGGCCGTAGACCTGGAAAGCCCGCAGCACCGCCACCCGGACCCCGCGCTCGGCGGCGGCGGCCTGCAGCAGCAGGGAGCCGGCGGCCTTGGTGGCGCCGAAGAACCCCCGCGGCCGCAGCGCGGCGTCCTCGGCCAGCGGTCCGGGGCCGGCCGCGTACTCGGTCGAGGACCCGAGCCGCACCACGGCCCGGCAGCGGCCGGGCAGCGCGTCGACCAGCCACGGGCTGGTGTTGACCGCGACCGTCGCGGCCCGCTCCGCCGGCGTCGTCTTGGCCCGCCCCGCGGCGAGGGAGAACACCACATCGGGGTCGGCCGCCCGCACCGCCGACGCCCCGGCGTCGGGGTCGGCGAGGTCCACGTCGGCGCGGGTGAGCGGGACGACGTCCCAGCCGTCGGACCGCAGCCGGGCAACCAGGTGGCGACCGACGAAGCCGCCGGCGCCGGTGACCACCGCCCTCACGCCGGCTGCGCCTCCGGCACCCCGGTCACCGCCGACGCGAACTCCGCCCGCCGCGCGGCGGCCTCGGCCGGTGCGGCCCGGTGCAGCGCGCCGAGGACGGCCAGCAGCCGGGGCACCTCCACGAACGGGTCGCGGCCGGCCATGTCGGCGGTGAACGACCGGCGCAGGAAGGTGAAGTCGGTGCCCAGCCGGACCAGCTCGGCGGCCAGCAGCTCGGCCGGCACCGGGAAGCCGCACTCCGGCAGGGTGAGCCCCCCGACGCCGAAGGGCTGGTGCACCGCGGCGCGGACGGCGTCGACCGTGCCGTCGACCAGCGGGGTGAACAGCTGGGTCGCGCCGCGGTCGATGCGCAGGTCGTTGAGGCCGACGTAGATCCGTGACAGCGGTCGCCGGGCCAGCTCCGGGGTGCGGTGCACGGCATCCTGGGTCTCCACCAGGATGCCCAGGCCGCAGCGCCCGTCGACGAGGTCGAGGGTGCGGTCGACCTGCTCGGCGGAGCGGACCATCGGCAGCAGCACCTCGTCGGCGCCACGGGCCACGGCGTCGTCGACCTCGGCCGCCGTCCACGGACCGAAGCCGTTGACCCGGCAGAGCAGCCGGCCGGCGGTCGCCGCCCGCACGCGGCTCAGGTCCTCGGGGGTGTCGGCGTTGATCTGCGTGCCCTCGCCCCGCTGCCGGCGGTGCTTTCCCCTCCGTTCCCAGTCGACGACGATCCCGGCCGCGCCGGCGGCCACCACGTCGGATCCCCAGGCGGGGTCGACCGTGAAGAGGAAGAGATCCACGGTGGTGAGCTTAGGCACACCTAACCGCCGGTGTGCAACGGGACCTCCTCCCTAGCTGACGGCCGCCGCATCGACCGCGGCGCCGGCCGCCGCGCCGGCCGCGGCACCGGCCGCATCGGCCGCCCCCGAGGGGAACGGCAGCGCCGCGCCGAGCACCCGGACCGACACGTCGTCGCCCGCGGCGGGCAGGTCCCGACCCTCCAGCCGGGCACTGAAGGTCTGCCCGGTCGGCAGCTCCAGGCGGACCCGGGCGTCGTGACCGAAGAAGTCGACGCCGCGCACCCGCGCCGTCGGACCGCCGGCGTCCGGCCCGTCCAGCCGCAGCTGTTCCGGGCGCAGCAACACCCGTGCCGGGCCGTCGGGGCAGGCGCGATCCAGGGCGAGGACGCCGAGGGCCGAGTGCGCGGACCCGCCGCGGACGTCGGCCTCGAGCACCACCGACTCCCCCACGAACGTCGCGACGTCGAGGTCCCGGGGGCTGCGGTAGAGCGTCCGCGGGTCGGCCAGCTGCACCAGCCGCCCGCCGCGGAGCACGGCCACCTCGTCGGCCATCGACAGCGCCTCGGCCTGGTCGTGGGTGACCAGTACCGCGGTCGCGCCGGAGGCGGCCAGCGCATCCGCCACGGCCTGCCGGGTCTCCTCGCGGAGCGACGCGTCGAGGGAGGAGAACGGCTCGTCGAGCAGCACCAGCGACGGCTCCGGTGCCAGGGCCCGGGCCAGGGCGACCCGCTGCTGCTGGCCGCCGGAGAGCTGGTGCGGGGCGCGCTGGGCGAGCGCGGGGTCGAGCCCGACGAGGGTGAGCAGCTCGCGCACCCGGCCGGTGTCGCGACGCTGCCGCCGCGGCAGCCCGAAGGCGACGTTGCCGGCGACGCTCAGGTGCGGGAAGAGCCCGCCCTCCTGCGGGACGAAGCCGATGTGGCGGCGGCGGGCGGGGACGCTGCGGCCGGGGCCGGCCACCTGCCGGCCGCCGACCTCGATGGCGCCGCTGTCGGGGTCGTCGAAGCCGGCGATCAACCGCAAGAGCGTCGTCTTCCCGCACCCGGACGGCCCCAGCAGGGCGGTGAAGCCGCCCTCGGGGACGTGCAGGTCCACCCCGGTGAGCACGGGTGTGGCGCCGTAGGACTTCGTCACGTCGGTGACGATCAGCGAACTCATGTGGTCAGACCTCTGCGGGCATCGCGGGAGAGCAGCACGGTAGCCGGTGCCGAGAGCAGCACCATGACGACGGCGTACGGCGCGGCGGCCCCGTACTCCAGGGCACTGCTGGCCGACCAGAACGCGGTCGCCAGCGTCGTCGTCCCGGTGGGGGCCAGCAGCAGGGTGGCGGTCAGCTCGGTGACGACGGCGAGGAACACCAGGGCGGCGCCGGCGCCGATGCCGGGGGCGAGCAGCGGCAGGGTCACCCGCCGCAGCCGGTCCGGAGCCGAGGACCCCAGCGACGCGGCGACGTCGTCGTAGAGCCGGGGCGACTGCTCCACGGCGGCCCGCACCGTGACGATCGCCCGCGGGAGGAAGAGGATCGCGTAGGCGGCCAGCAGCACCGGGACGGTCTGGTAGATCCACGGCGTCGCGTTGATCGCGAGGGTGACCAGGGCGAGGGCGATGACGATGGCCGGCACGGAGCTGCCGAGGTAGGTGCTGCGCTCCAGCAGCGTGGCCACCCGCCCGCGGGCCCGGACCGCCAGCCAGCCGGTGGGCAGCGCCATCGCGGTGGTCACGACCGCGGCGGCGGCCGCCAGCCCGAGCGTCGTCCCGGTCGTGGTGATCAGGACGGCGAGGTCGAGGCCGGTGGACGAGCCCCGGACCACCCAGGTCGCCAGGCTGGCCAGCGGCACGGCCAGCGAGAGCCCCACCAGCGCGGTGAGCGCCAGCAGCGCGGGCGCGGTGAGCGCGCCCAGCGGCACCGCCCGACCCGGCCGGGCCACGCCCGCGCCGGTGCGGGCGTAGCCACGCCGGCCGCGCAGCCGCAGCTCGGCCAGGAGCAGCAGGAGGCACAGCAGGACGAGGACGCCGGCCAGCATCGTGGCGCCCGGCCCGTTGAAGGTGGCCCGGTACTGGTCGTAGATGGCGGTCGTGAAGGTCGCGTACCGCAGCATCTGGAGCGCGCCGAACTCGGCCAGCACGTGCAGCGCGACCAGCAGGCTGCCGCCGAGCAGCGCCACCCGCAGCTGCGGGAGCTGCACCCGCCGGAACACCGCCCAGCTGGACAGGCCCAGTCCGCGCGCGGTCTCCTCCAGCGCCGGGTCCAGGCCGCGGAAGGCGGCGACCACGGGCAGGTAGACGAACGGGAAGTAGGACAGCGTCACGACCAGCAGCGCGCCGGTGTAGCCGTCCATGCCGGGCAGCAGCGAGATCCAGGCGTAGCTGTTGACGAACGCGGGCACGGCCAGCGGCGCGACCAGCAGCACGTGCCAGACCCCCCGTCCGGGCAGGGCGGCGCGCTCGACCAGCCAGGCCGCGCCGACCCCCAGCAGGGCGCACAGCAGCACCGTCCCGCCGACCAGGCGGGCGGTGTTCCAGAGCAGCTCGCCGACCCGCGGCCGCAGGACCAGTTCGCGGATGCCGCTCCAGCCGACGTCGACGGTGTACGCGGCGATGTAGGCCAGGGGCAGCAGCGCCAGCGCGGCGACCGCCACGGCCAGCAGCAGGGTGACCGGGCTGCGGCGCACCCCCGAGCGCGTGCGGACCCGCCCCGGGGGCACCGGCCGGGCCGGCGTCCCGGGCTCGGCGGCCGGTGACGCGGTTGCGCTCAGAGGAGGCCCACCTCCTGCATGAGCTCGGTGACCCGCCGCTGGTCGAGCGACCCCGGGTCGACGTCCGGCGCCTGGAGCTCCTCCAGCGGCGGCAGCACGGCGGCGGAGGCGACGCCGGTGCCGACGGCGTACTCGAGCGCCGAGCTCCCGGCCAGCTTCTCCTGCGCCTCCGGGCTGGTGAGGTACTCGACCAGCTGCTGGGCCTGCTCCGGCTGGTCGCTGGACGCCAGCACGCCGGCGCCGGAGACGCTGACGAAGGCGCCCGGGTCCTGGTTGCGGAAGAGGTGCAGCCGCGCGTCGTCGCCCTTGAGGGCGTTCTCGGCCTGGTCGCGGTACCAGTAGTAGTGGTACATGACGCCGGCGTCGATCTCGCCCTCGTCGGCGGCGACCATCACCGCGGTGTTGCTCTGGTAGATGCCGGCGTTGCGCTCCAGACCCTCCAGCCACGCGTGTGTGGCGTCCTCCCCGCGGAGGGCGAGGACGGCGCTGACGATCGCCTGGAAGTCCGGACCGCCGGCGGCGATGCCGATGCGCCCCTCCCACTCCGGGTTCGCCAGGTCCATGATCGACGCCGGCAGCTCGGCCTCGGGGAGGACCTCGGGGTTGTAGACGAGCACCGTCGAGCGCGCGGCGAACCCGACCCAGGTGCCCGACTCCGGCCGGAACTGCTCCCCCACCTGGTCCAGCGTCGACTGCTCCAGCGGGGCGAGCAGGCCCTCGCTGTCGAGGATGTCGATCGACGGGCTGTTCTCGGTGAGGAAGACGTCGGCCGGGGAGGCGTCGCCCTCCTGCACGATCTGGTTGGCCAGCTCGGCGTCGTTGGCGTCGCGGAACTCCAGTTCGATGCCGGTCTCGGCGGTGAAGTCCTCGAGCATGGTGCGGACCAGGCTCTCGTGCTGGGCGCTGTAGACGGTCAGCGTCTCGGCCTCGGCGGCCTCGCCGGAGCCACACCCCACCAGCAGCCCGGCGACGGTCAAGGCGGAGAGAGCCGTGGCGGACGTCCGCCCGAGCCTGGTCACGTGTCTGCTCCTGAAGATAGGCAAGCCATACCTGACCAGAAGGTGTACCACGGGCGGCCGTCGCGGCGTCGGCTACAACTGCTCCCATGGCCCCCGTTCCGACGCTGCCCGTGCGCACCGCCCGTTTCGCCGAGCTCACCCCGCTCGAGGTCTACGCGCTGTGCCGGTTGCGGGTCGACGTCTTCGTCGTCGAGCAGCAGTGCCCGTACCCGGAGCTCGACGGGCGCGACGTCGAGCCGGCGACGGTGCACCTGTGGATCGAGGAGGACGGGCAGGTCGCGGCGACCATCCGGGTGCTCGACGACGGCGGGACGCGGGCGATCGGCCGGGTCGCCACCGCGGCCACGCACCGCGGTCGCGGGCTGGCCGCGCAGCTCATCGAGGCCGGCGTGGCGCTGTGCGGCGATGCGCCGATCACGATGGGCGCGCAGGCCCACCTGGAGGGCTGGTACGAGCGGTTCGGGTTCCGGCGCAGCGGACCCGGCTACGTCGAGGACGGCATCCCGCACGTGCCGATGCGCCGCGAGCCGGCCTGATCCACTTCGGGGTGGCGGATCGGGCAGGCTGGCGCCGTGGCGCGCAGTCCCCTGCTCCGGGCGGCCGACCGCCTGGAGCGCCTGGCCGCACGGACCACTCCCGGCGACTGGCGGACGGGTGGACTGCTGGCGACCCGGCCCGAGGTCATCGCCCACCTCCCGGACGGCGGCACCGAGCACGTCGCCGAGGCGCGGGCCGGTACCGGCGCCTGGATCGCCGCGCTGTCGCCGGCGCTGGCCGCACCACTGGCCGCCTGGCTGCGCGCCGCGGCCGCTGCCCGGCCGCCGGACCCGGCCGCCGAGGCGTTCGCGCGGGAGCTGCTCGACCGGCTGCCGTGACGACGGCTCGCCTCGGGCGCACGCGCCCGCACGGGTGGACGCTGCCGCAGGTGGCGCGGCAGGGTGACGGGGGTGTCCGCTGCCCGGAGCGCCTACGCCCACGACGCGGTGCTCGTCCTCGACGGGGAGGGCGACGACCGGGCACCGGGCGGGGCGATCACCCTCGCGCTCTGCGGCAGCTGGACGCACGAGCCACCGTGCCCGCTGTCGCCGCACCACACCTCGACCTCCCGGACCGGCGACCGGCTGCACGTGCGCGTGCTCTTCGCGGCGGCCGCGACCGACGAGCAGCGCGTGCGCGACCTCGTGGCGGAGGCACTCGCGGGTGGGGAGTCCACCGGGCCCGACGGCGTCCGCACGTCGTGGCGACTGCTGGAGCAGGACCGCTCCGACGTCCGGCAGGAGGAGCGGGCGCACGCCGACCGGCTGGCCGGGAGCTGACCCGGACCACGCGCTGACCGCCCGGATTGCGGGACCAACCCGCTCGAACCTCCGAGGGCAGCAGGGACCGGCTGGTCGACGTGCGGACTTGTCGACAGCTCCCACGCACTTCTCAGAACGGTGGCGGGTCGTCGCCCGGATCGGCGTCGGGTGGGGTCCTGGTGACGTGCAGGACGCCGTCGGCGTCCATGACGAACCGCCAGCCGCGGGCGTGGGTCTTGAGCCGGTGGTGGCTGCG
>NZ_JALPKQ010000062.1:0-27990 GCF_051383655.1 Geodermatophilus sp. CPCC 205761 | reverse complement strand
CTCTCCGAGCCATGAGGGCTCAGCTTCGGAGTCACGCACTTACACAGCAGACCTGACACGCCCGTTGTTGCCGTAGCCGGCGTCGGCGACGACCACCGGCGGCGCCGGCCCCCAGCCGGCCAGCTCATCGATCATGTCCAGGGCAAGCCGCCACTTCTCCCGGTGTCGCTGCTCGGCCGGGATGCCGGCCCGCTGCCGGCGGTCGCGGATCGCCGCGGCCGCCTCCGGAGTGCTCGCGCAGGCGTCGTCCCAGCGCTCGGGCAGGAACAGCCGCCAGGACAGAGGGCAGGACACCGTGTCGGTGACCGCCGAGATCGACACCCCGATCTGGCAGTTGCCGACCTTGCCCAGCGTGCCGGAGTACTGCCGGGCCACCCCCGGCGAGGCGGTGCCGTCCTTCGGGAAACCGGTGTCGTCGACCACCCAGGCATCCGGTGCGATCACCCCCACCGCCCGGCGGGCCAGCCGCTCGCGCACCGGCTCCACCGCCCACGTCGAGGACGACACGAACTGCTGCAGCCCCTGATGGTCGACGCCGAGACGCTCGGCCATCGGCTGCATCGACTTGCGCCGCCCGTCCAGCAGCAACCCGCGCACGTATGTCTGCCCCTTGTCCCGCTGATCATGGCGGGCCAGCGGCGCGAACATCTCCGCCGCGAACTCCTCCAACCGCCCGCGTACGGCGGCCAGCTCCCCCGGAGTCATGCCCCATGGCAGCGCGCGGACGCCGGTCAGACAAGACCTAACGAAGCACTACTAGGTCCACGACACCCGGACCGTGGCGCTTCCTCGACCGGGCCTGCGCCGCCCGAGCAGCCGACACGGTGACCGTGCGCAACTCCGTCCCGCCCGGAGGCCACGACGTCGGCGCCGCCGGACCGTCCGAGCCCCGTTCCGGCGGCGGCGCACCGATGAGCTCCGACCGCAGCGCGGCGGCGAACCGGCGCGCCGACCACAACGCCGGCACCGTCGCCCGGCCCAGCGGGATGCCCAGCAGCCGGGCGCGCTCCACGAGGTGGTCCCCGACCGACAGCCACACCCGCCGCCGGACCGCGCCGGCCTCCTCCCAGCTCACCTGCAGGGCCATCTGCCGCACGAAGCCGCCTGGCCCGTACGCCACGTACCGCACCCCCGAGCGGGTCGCGTGGCTCTCGCTGATCGTCGTCCGCATGTACCGGCGGCCGGCCTCCGCGGCCCGCCTGCCCGCCTCGCGGATCTGTGCCGGCCCGAGCTCCGTCTCCACCGCGAACGCCACCGCTGCGACGTCGTCCTGCACTGCCACCGTGCCCCCGTCATCCCCCGTGCCGGCGCTCCTCGGAACGCCGCCGTCCGCCCCCGCGCGGAGGGTAGGTCCTGCGAACTGTGGAACGCGGCCGTTCCGTTCGAACCGTGAGCGAGTCGTGATACACCCGTCCGGGTGGCGGTTCCCGCCAGGACTCAACCCGGGCGACTGTGGTGCCGATCTCCCTCGGTATGAACCCCGCGTGCGACCCGACGGCCGCCTACCCCTCGGCCAGCTCCGTGCTGCCGCCGGAGGACGACGTCACGAGCCTCCTGCCCGGCCCGAACTCGGTGCTGGCGCACCTGGCCGAGCGGATCGGCGCGGCCGGCGACGTGCCCGCCTGCCTGGTCCTCCTCGGGCTGCACCGGCCCGGCGACGACGGCCCCACCGCGCAGAGCTCCCTGGCCGCCGCCACGTCGATCATCGCCCGCTCGGTGCGCGGCGACGACTGGCTCGGCCGGTCCGGCCGCGACGAGTTCGCCCTGCTGCTCAGCGGGGACGTCGGTGGCGCGGTGACCGCCGCCGCCCGCGTGGTCACCGCCCTCAGCGCCCTGGGCGTCCCCGGCCTCGGTGTCTGCGCCGGCGTCACCGTCCTCCCGGCCGGCGTCCCGGCCCCCGAGGTGCTGCGCAGCGCCCAAGCGGGGCTCGCCGCGGCGACGGCCGCCGGCACCGGGGCGGTCTGCGTCAGCTGACCTCAGCGTCGGCGCGCCCATCGCAGCAGGACCCACCCGACGACGCCGAGCAGCAGCAGCCCCGTGACCCAGCCGGCCAGCTCGGGCGCCGGGCCGCCCACCGCCGACCACAGCGCGTGGCCGACTGTGTAGCCGAGGACGACGACGAGCAGGGCCGGGACTGCGACGACGAGGACGAACACACCCGACCTTCGACCAGGAGGGGCCCGACTGGACGCGGTCGGCACAGTTCCTGAATTCGGAACAGATCATCACGCAGCGTCAGCCACTCCACGCCACAGCGTCCCCAGACGCCTCGAGGAGACCTGGGCCATCACCGCCGGTCCCGACGCGTGTCACAGGACCCGGGGAATGGCATGCCTCACGTGATTGTGATACCGCGTCGTCCTTAACTCACTCACCCAGAGTGATGCCGGGCCGCGACACGCCGTGAAAGGGGACTTCCGGGGGTTGCCCTCTCTTCAACCGCGTCGCAGGGTCCGCAGCCACGACGGAAGTAGGCGCCGCCCCGTACGGGGTCGCGGTTGGCCTCGGGGGCGAGGGGGTGTCGTGCGCAACAGCAACGCGTCGCGGTCACCCCACGCGTGGCCCATGACGACGGCCCCGACCGGCTCGCCGACGCTCACCGGATGTCCCTTGCGACGGCCGTGGACGTGGGCCGGCCGACTGCTCCTGACCTGCATCTTCGTGGCCTTGGCGTGGGCACTGTCCATCGCGGTCGCCGGCGCAGCTCGCGCCAGCGCGGAACCGTCTTCACCGAGTTCCCCTCAGGAGACGTCGCGCCCGAACGAACCGGAGCTCGACGAGCAGTCACAGGAGGAGCCGACCGCCGAGGAGGGGACCCGGGAGGAGGCGGCCCAGGAGCAGCCGACCCGGGAGGAGCCGCCGCGGGGTGACCCGCGGCCGGACGAGGCGCGCAAGCAGGACCCGCGGGGCGAGGCCCCGGGGCGGTCCGACCCGCCCGCTGACACGGCCTCGTCGTCTCGTGGCGCGTCGGGTACCGCACCCGGTCGGGACGGAGACGAGCCCGGCGGAGGCAGCAGTGAGACCGATCGGCCCGCCGGCCGAGACGGTGCCACCGAACCCGCACAGGAGTCCGAGGAAGCGGAGCCCCCGCTCGAGCCGCCGCCGGGGCAACTCCCGGCTGACGACCCGGCAGCACGTCCCGCACCGGGCCCTCGTCCGGACCCCGTTCCGCGTCCGGACGAACCGCCGACTACGCACCCTCCCGCCGACGAACCGAGGGCGCCCTCCACCCCCGACCGCGAGCCAGGCCCTCGAACTCCTGAGAAGCCGGCCCCCCGCCCCACACCGCCGGCCGAGGGAGCCCTCGGCACCGACGGTCCGGCCGATGTCCCCGACGGCACCGGCACCCAGAGCCCGGCTCCTCCCGAGGGCCCTCGGGAGGAGCCGACCCCCCCGTCGGCAGAGCGGCCCGCAGTGCCCCGTTTCCCCGAGCTGGTACCGCCCGCCGAGCCCCCGTTCCCCGAGCTGGGACCGCCCGCCGAGCCCCCGTTCCCCGAGCTGGGACCGCCTGCTGAAGCCCCTCCGGCACACCCCCTCCCCGGCCGGCCGGCGGCGCAGGAAGATCCTGGACCGGCGTCAGGCGCCACGGGTCCGGAAACAGCCGGCCCGGGCACGGCCGCAGGCGATCTTGAAGGCGGCGTCCCGACGGGTGTGGAGAGCCCCGGCGTGGAGACCGCCGCCCCCGATTCGGAACCGCCGGGCGACGTGTCTCCCCCGCCGCCCGCAGGCGGGGGTTCGCCGCCGTCCGACGAGCCCGCTGACATCCCGGCTCCGGCCGACGACCCTGCCGGCACCCTCCCGCCTGCCCTGGCTCCTCCCGAGGACCCGACCCCTCCGGCGCTCCCCACGCCGGAGCCGCCCCGGACGCCGGATCCGCAGCCTCCGGTCGTGGAGACGCCTGCTGCCGGATCGACCACGCCACGTCCCGACTCCGACCAACTGGTCACCGACGTGGTGGATGGACCGGCATCCGGCAGCACGGGTGCGGTTCTGCCCGACCTCGGGAGCGACCCTCCTACCGCCGTCGACAGCTCAGTCCCGACGACGACCGGCCCCCGTCCCGAATCGCCGACGGCCACCACCGTCCCGGCACCCTCCTCTGCAGGCGAGACCCCGACTCCGGTTTCGGAGCCGTCTGTCGCTCCCGCCGTCTCGTGGGGGGACATCGAGGCCGCCGCCACCTCGACGGTCAGCACCGCCGCAGCCCCAGTCGCCCAGTCGGCCGCCGAGGTGGAGTGGCACACGGTCGCCGCGCCCTCTCCGGACGCCATGGTCGAGAGGCCTCAGGAAGCGGTGGTCGACCGTGAGCCCGCGCCCCCCGCCGGCGCCCTCGAGAACGACCAGCTCGCACCCGAGCAGCCGTACGGCACGCCACCGGAGCTGGTGCCGGAAGGGTCCGCAGCGCTGTCGGAGATCTTCGGCGTGGTGCACCCGCCGACGAGCATCTCAGCGCTCCTCACGCCGGCCCCGCTGCTGCCTTCCTGCGGCACCCACACCGCCTCCGTGACCGACAGCCGGAGCACTGTCCGGTCGACGACAGCCGGCGCCGACCGCGACTCGGCGGGCGCCCGTCTCTCCACGACAGCGGTGCCCGCCGGGCCCTCGACGGTCGCCGCCTCGAGCAGCGGCGTGCCGACCGATCCGCGCGTCCCGCTGTCCCCCCTGCGGACGACGCCGCCCGTCACCCCGCCGCTCCCGGCACCGCAGGCGGGGGGCTCCTCGGCCGGTTCCTCGGCAGGTGGCACCGGACAGGGCAAGGACGTGGACGGCAAGCTCGCCGTCCTGGTGTCAGAACCATGGCTGCCGGTCCCGCAGGCCGCCGTCCACTCCACCCGCGGTCCTGCCGGATGCCCCGTCATGCGCCCCGACGGCCCGGAGGACCGACCCGACTGACGACGGCGTGTGCCGCCGGTGCAGTCCCCGCACCGGCCGACGACGATCGCACGCACCTACCTGCTCGGCCCCGGCCGGCGGCCCCGCTCGCGGGACCCACACTTCCCCTCGCTCGTCCTCTTCCGTGCCCACTGCCGTGGCACGCAGGCCAAGGACCTGGCCATGACACCCTCCACCCACTCGCAAGCCCACGAAGACACCGGTCGCCCCTCGGGAAGCGAGGCGCGTCACCGAGACACCTCCCCGGAGGGCATCGGGAACGGCGCGCCAACCTCGACCGGCGCCCTCACCGAGGCCGCCCGGACCGACCGAGAGCCGACCACGTCCGACCGCAGCCCGTCAGTGAACGGGAACGGACGGGCATCGGCAGGTGACGTCGCTGCGCGGCCCAAGAACGCAGTCGCACAGCGCCCCAGCGTGGACTCCCTCCCCCACAACGGCGCGGTCCACCCACGCGAGGTGACCGACTGCTCGGAGGTGCGGAGGCTGCAACAGCTGCGTCCGGTCCCACCGATCGCCCGCGTGGCGGGCACCGCGACTGGTCCACCGCCGCGCTCCCGCCCGGTCTACGACCCCTTCAGCGCACGCCGTCGCCGTTCACCCGAGTGGCTGGTGGCGTACCTGACGACTCTCGTCGCGGGTGACACGCTGTCCGCAGCGGCGGCCGTCTCCCTCGCGTGGGCAGTCCCGCTCCGCGAGCCGGCTCCCACCGGGGTGCTCGCCCTGGCGTTCGTGCTGACCTGGCCCCTGCTGAACCTGGCGCTCGGCTCGTACACGGAGCGCCGGCTCGGGACCGGGATCGAGGAGTTCCGCCGGGTGGCAACCGCGGGAGTGGTCGCGGTCGCGATGTGCGGGCTCGGCGGAGCTCTCAGCCCGGCTCCAGGCTCGGACCGACTGCTGCTCGTGGCCGCTCCGGCGGCGACCCTGCTGACCCTGGCCGTCCACGGGCTCGGCCGGTGGCGACTGCACGCGGCGCGCCGCGCAGGCCTCAAGACGAAGCAGGCGGTGCTGGTCGGCCGGGACGTCGCCGTGCTGGATCTCGCCCGCCGGATCCGGCGGGATCCCACCGCCGGACTGGAAGTCATCGGGGCCTTCGTCCCCCGTCCGGACAGGGCCGGTGACCTCCGCCGACACGGCATCTCGGTGTTGGGCTCCCTCGACGACGTGGTGCACGTGCTCGACGACGTGCGTGCCGACGCCGTCGTCGTCGCCTCGGCGAGCGAGACCGCCGGGCACTACCTCCGCGAGCTGGCCTGGCGGCTGGAAGGCACGAACGTCGAGCTGCTGGTGAGCCCCGGCGTCATCGAGGTGGCGCCGAACCGGCTGCACGTCCGCCCGACCGTGAGCGTGCCGTTGATCCACATCCGGGAGCCGGAGTTCCGCGGCTGGCGACGCGTGGTGAAGGCAGTGATGGACAGGGTCGGCGCTGCCGTCCTGATCCTCGTGGCGGCACCGCTGTTCGCCGCGATCGTCGTGGCGATCCGGGTCACCGGTCCCGGGCCCGCCATCTACCGGCAGCACCGCGTCGGCAAGAGGGGCCGGCCGTTCTACATGCTCAAGTTCCGGAGCATGGTCGTGGACGCGGATCGCCAGGTCGAGGCACTGATGGTGTTCAACGAAGGGAACACCGTGCTGTTCAAGATGAGGCGCGACCCCCGGGTCACGGGGATCGGGCGCTTCCTCCGCCGGTACTCGCTCGACGAGCTCCCCCAGCTGTTCAACGTGCTCAAGGGAGAGATGTCCTTCGTCGGTCCGAGGCCGGCCCTCGAGCGGGAGGTCGCCCAGTACGGGCCCGACATGCACCGACGACTGCTCGTCAAGCCGGGCATCACCGGCCTCTGGCAGGTCAACGGCCGCTCCGACCTGAGCTGGGACGAGGCGGTCGAACTCGACGTCCGCTACGTGGAGAACTGGTCGCTGGGGCTGGACCTGGCCATCCTGCTGCGGACGGTCCGCGCCGTCCTCCGCTGCCCAGGTGCCTATTGACCCGCCATCGGTCAGGGGCCCCGGACACGGCCCTTTGGCGCTGCGATGAGACACCGCAGTCAGTGGACGGAGGGCTGTGCGTGCTCCGGTTGTCGTGCCCGGGTTCCCCGGGAACGATGACGCTCCCACGGACCACGGCTGAGGAAGTGGCCGATGACGATGCCAATGGCAGGCGGCCGGTGCGGCAGTCGCCCCCGTGTCGAGGTCCCGGTCGTCGCCGCCACCGGCCGGACCACGACCCCGTGCCGACGCGTGACGGGTCGCTCGACGGCTGCGCGCCATGACCGCAGCTCCGGTCGTTGAGGCCGGCCGGTGGAGGACCCCCCCGTCGAGGCACGCGAGGTCCGGCGTCGCTCGCGGTACGCGGGTGCCGCCGCGCTGGCCCGGCGTGCCGGCTGGAGCACCGCCGATCAGGTCATCGCCAGCCTGTCCAACTTCGCCCTCGGAGTCCTCGTCGCCCGACAGGTCAGCGCCGCGGAGTTCGGCGCCTTCGCGCTCGTGTTCACCCTCTACGGCTATCTGGTCACCGTCTCGCGGGTGCTGGTCAGCCAACCTCTGGCGGTCCGGTTCAGCGACGCTGAACCGGACGACTTCGTCCGGGCGGCGCGGCAATCGACCGGAGCGGCGATCATGACCGCGCTTCCACCGGCCGGCGCACTGGTCGTGACCGGCACCGCGCTCGGGGGCACGGTCGGTCCCACGCTGGTGACCTCAGCCGCGCTCCTGCCCGGTCTGCTACTGCAGGACGCCTGGCGGATGGTCTTCCTCGCCCAGGCGCGCCCGAGGACCACGGCCGCGATCGACGCCACCTGGGCCATCGCGCAGGTCACCCTCCTTCTCGTGGCATCCGTGACGGATCAGAAGTCGGCAGTTGCCTACCTGCTCGCCTGGGGCCTGAGCGGATGGCTGGCGGCAGTCATGGGCGCGGCACGAGCAGGCTACCTTCCATCGCCTCGAGCTGCATGGACGTGGCTGAGAGCCCACTGGGACCTGAGCCGGTACTTCGTCACCGAGTACGTGGCCATCAACGGGAGCACGCAGTTGATGCTGGTCCTGGTGGCGGCCCTCGGCGGGCTGTCGGTGATCGGGGCGCTGCGCGGCGCCCAGGTCCTCACCGGCCCGGTCGGGATCCTCGTCATGAGCGGCATGGCCTTCGCGATCCCCGAACTGGCTCGTCGGCCCTGGATCGTCGGGCGGCGCCTCGTCCGGGTCGGCGTGGGGATCTCGGGTGCCGTGGTCGCCCTTGCCGCGGTGTGGTGCACGCTGTTGCTGGTCATGCCCGACGCGGTCGGTCGGCAGCTCCTGGGCGCCACCTGGACCGGCGTCGATGCCATCCTCGTGCCGACGGTGTTGGGTCTTCTTCTGTCGGCGGCCGGCCTCGGGGCCACCTGTGGGGTCCACGCGGCCAGGCGGCCCAAGGTGCTCTTCCGGCTCCAGCTCCTGGCGGCTCCGGCCTACCTCGCCGGCGGCGTCGGCGGTGTGCTCGCCGGAGGCACACTGGGCGCGGCCGTCGGCATCGCCCTCGCCCACCTGCTCAACTCCGGTTTCGCGTGGGTGCGTCTCGTGGTCGTCGCTCGCCAGATGGCCGAGGACGTGGCGCGCGCCGAGTCCGACCCAGGAGAGTGAGATGCCGCGCCCCCGCTCCGTCCTCATCGTCGTCGACACACTCACCGACAACGGTGGCCTCCGGTGGGTGCACAAGCTCGCCGGGCTGTGGCTCGACGCAGGCTGGTCCGTCGGCTACCTCTCGCTCAAGGCCGGCATCGACGGGAGGCCACCGCTCATGCCGCCGGCGGGCACATCCCTGACCTACGGTGACACGGTCGTCCGGCGGTTCCGCAACGGGATACCGAGAGCGCTCGTGCGCTCGGTGCGCGCGGTGGCGTCGGCGGACGCCGTCTTGGCGGTCAGTGAGGTCGGGCTGGCGCTGCCGTGGTCCTACGCGATGGCCCGACTGCTCCGTCGCCCCTTCGCCGTCTACGTCCAGAACATCCCGGAGCGCTCGCACGACATCCACCTCAGGCAGCGGGACCGTCCCCTGTGGCGCCATTGCCTCGTCCGCGCCGACGCCGTCCTGTGCGTCTCGTCTGCCGGAGCGGAGTCCGCGGCCAGGATGGGCGTCGAACCGAGCAGGATCACGGTCGCCCCGACCGGGATCGACGTCGATGCCGTTCGGCGACTCGGGTCGGTCGCCGGGACCGGCGGCACAGCACGCACGGCGGACTCCCTGGTGGCGTGTGGGGAGCTGTTCCACCGCAAGGGGTTCGACCTCCTGATCCGCGCTCTCGCCGTGGTGCGGAGCAGTGGCCGCGACGTGCGACTGACCATCATCGGGCAGGGCGAGGAAGGTCCGGAACTCCAGCGCCTCGTCCACGATCTCGGGCTCTCGGACGCCGTCACCTTCGCCGGACACGTCCCGAACTCGTTGCCGGAGATAGCAGGCGCGACGGCCTTCGTGCACTGCGCTCGGGTGGAGGGTGTTCCGCAGGTGCTCCTCGAGGCGCTGGCGCTCGGGGTCCCGACGATCGCGACGGACTGCGACGGGGGCGGCCCGAGCATGATCCTCGGCGGGGGGAAGTACGGCCGGCTGGTCGAACCGGAGTCCGTCCCAGCCGTGGCAGAAGCGATCACCGCCCATCTCGCAGACCCCTCACAGCTCGCCCGGCAAGCAGCCGAGGGCGAGGCCCATCTCCGGGAACGCTTCTCACCCGCCCGGACCGCAACGATCGTCCTCGACGTCCTGGATCGACTCTGCCGAGCGCGGGCGCGGCCCCGCAGGTCGCGCCGTGGGAGCCGGTCGTCCCAGGGCCGACCACCGGGTTGACCACCGTGTCGCCCGCAGACCCCGGACGTGCCGCCCTGACCGGTCCCAGGTTGCCCCAGGCCGTCTCTTGCGCACCGTGTGCGCATCCCCCGGCCCGCTCCGCGGTCGGATCCCCCGTGCCTCCCGCACCTGCTCGGCGAGTCACCATCAAGGTGCGCAGCGCGACGATGGGTGGAGCCACGGTCAGCATGTCGACGATTGGTGCTGCGGGCGTTCCCGGAGTGGTTGACCGGGTCGGCACCGGTCTCCACAGTCTGGTACGCGCCGCCGACGTCCCGGCCGCCACCGACCCGGGGCACGTCGACCCCGGGCACGTCGACTCGCTGCTGCGCCGACGAGGGGACTGCACCGTGGCCGAAGCAGGGTTCGAGGAAACCAGGCGCGTCAGCCCAGCGGGGAGAGTCCACGATCGCCCAGCACGCCGCAGCCGCGCCCGCGGGGGACTCGGCCGACGGCGTCCGGTGTGCCGGTCCTCCCCGTGGCCGGACCCGCTCGCGCGGTGCTCGCATCCCTCCTGGTCTCTCCGACCAGGAACCGGTCAGAAGGGGTCCGGTCGATGAAGGTCGTGTTGTTCTGTGGCGGTTACGGCCTGCGGATGCGGGATGGGACGACAGAGGTCCCGAAGCCGATGATCATGGTGGGCCACCGCCCCCTGATCTGGCACGTGATGCGCTACTACGCCCACTTCGGCCACGACGAGTTCATCCTCTGCCTCGGCTACGGCGCGCACCACATCAAGGACTACTTCCTCAACTACCGCGAGACCGCCAGCAACGACTTCGTGCTCCGCGAGGGCGGCCGGCGGATCGACCTACTGTCCACCGACATCGCCCACTGGACCATCCACTTCGTCGACACCGGCGTGGACTCCGCGATCGGCGAACGGCTGCGCCGGGTCCGGCACCTGGTGGCGGACGAGGACGTGTTCCTGGCCAACTACTCCGACGTCCTCACCGACGCGCCTCTGCCGATCATGATCGACCGATTCCGGGACAGCGACGCCACGGCGAGCCTCCTCGCGGCTCGGCCGGACCCCTCCTTCCACTGCGTCGACATCGACGATCGCGGTCGCATCCGGCACATCCGCGCCGCCGGCGACCTGGACCTGTGGGTCAACGGGGGCTTCTTCGTGCTGCGGCAAGGCGTGTTCGACCACATCCCCAAGGGCGGCGACCTGGTCGGCGACGCCTGCACCTCGCTCGCCGGCCGGGGGCAGCTGCTCTCCTACCGCTACACCGGCTTCTGGCACCCCACGGACACCATCAAGGAGCGGAACAACCTGGAGGCGCTCTTCTCCCAGGGCGATCGTCCGTGGATGGTGTGGGAGAGCGATCCCACCCGCGCGCCGGCGCCGGCGACCTGAGGTGGGCGGCCTGACCCTGCTCACCCGTGAGGACGGCAGTCCACCGGTCGTGGTGGCGCTCGGGGCCCACTGCGACGACGTGGAGATCGGCGCCGGCGCGCTGCTCCTGCAGCTCGCCGAGTCCTGTCCCGGCGCCCGACTCCAGGTCCTCGTGCTGTCCTCGACACCCGACCGAGAGGCCGAGGCCCAGGCGTCGCTCGAGGCGTTCGGTGCCGGCCTCGAGCTCGAGGTGACCGTGCTCGCCCTCCCCGACGGCCGGCTGCCCGCGCACTGGGACGCGGTCAAAGAGGCCCTCGAGACCGCGGGGGCACGGTCACGAGCCGCCGGCGGAGCCGACCTCGTCCTGAGCCCCTCCCGACAGGATCTCCACCAGGACCACCGGCTGGTGGCCGAGCTCACTCCGACGGTATTCCGGGACCACTTGGTGCTCGGTTACGAGATCCCCAAGTGGGACGGTGATCTCGGTCGCCCGGCCGTGCACCTGCCCGTGACCGCCGAGGTCGCCGAGCGCAAGGTCGAGCTGCTGGCCGGCCACTACCCGTCCCAGCGGATGCGCGACTGGTTCGACCGAGAGACGTTCCTCGGGCTCATGCGCCTGCGCGGCGTCGAGTGCCACCAGAGGTATGCCGAGGCCTACTGGTGCGACAAGATCGTCGTGGGGCTCCCCCCTGCGGATCGCCACGACCGGGAGGTCCCGTGCGCGTCCTGATCACCGGCAGCGAGGGTTACCTCGGCACCGTGATGGCAGAGGTCATGGTCGGTGCGGGCCACGACGTGGTGGGCTTGGACAGCGGCCTGTTCGTGGGGGCGACGCTGGGGCCGGAGCCGCCGCGGCCGCCGCTCCTCCGGAAGGACCTCCGGGACGTCACCGTCGAGGACGTGACCGGCTTCGACGCCGTCTGCCATCTCGCTGCCCTGTCCAACGACCCCCTCGGGAGCCTGGCCCCCGAGGTCACCTACGAGATCAACCACGCCGCCAGCACGCGCCTGGCGCGTCTGGCCCGGGACGCGGGCGTCCGCCGGTTCCTCTACGCGTCGACCTGCAGCGTCTACGGGGCGGCCGGCACCGACGAGGCCCTCGACGAGACCGCGCCGCTGGCGCCCGTCACCCCGTACGCCGAGAGCAAGGTCCGGGTGGAGTCGGATCTCCACGAGCTGGCGGACGCCGACTTCGAGCCGGTGTCACTGCGCAACGCCACGGCGTTCGGCTTCTCTCCGCGGCTGAGGGCCGACATCGTCCTCAACGACCTCGTCGCCTCCGCCGTCCTCGACGGCGAGATCGTCGTGAAGTCAGACGGCACGCCGTGGCGGCCGCTCGTGCATGCCAGGGACATCGGGGACGCCTTCCTCGCCTGCCTGGAGGCACCCCGCGAGGCGGTCCACGACCAGGCCTTCAACGTCGGCATGGACAGCGAGAACCGGCAGGTGGCGGAGATCGCCGAGGTGGTCGCCGAGGCCGTTCCCGGCAGCACGGTGCGGATCACCGGCGAGTTCGGCGGCGACCCGCGCTCCTACCGCGTCGACTTCGGCCGCATCGCCCGCGCGGTCCCCGCGTTCACGCCGACCTGGACGACGCTGGCGGGCGCGCGTGAGCTCACCGAGGCCTACCGCAAGTACGGGTTGACCCGGTCGATGCTGCGTGAGCGGTTCACGCGGCTGGTCTGGCTGGAGGCCCTGCACGAGCAGGGCCGGCTCACCGAGGACATGCGGTGGCGCTGAGCGCGTCCGGCTCAGCGACCGGAGCCGCCGACCAGCCGCTCGACCAGGTCACGCCAGCTGCCGGCGGCCGCGTCGCGGGCGGAGACCACTGTCACCGGCAGCGGCCACGGGAGAGCCAGGTCCGGGTCGTCGTAGCGGACGGCGAGGTCCTCCGAGGGGTCGTGTTCCCGGTCGATGCGGTAGCAGACGTCGGCCTCCGGTGTGAGCACCTGGAACCCGTGCAGGAACCCCGGGGGGACGTAGAGGTGCCGCCCCGCCTCGTCGTCCAGGCGGAAGGACGCGATCTGGCCGAACGTGGGCGACGACGGACGGGCGTCGACGAGGACATCCAGCACCGCTCCGCGCGCAGATCGAACCAGCTTGGCCTCGCCGATGCCTGCCCGGCCGTGCATCCCGCGGACCACGCCCTGACGCGACCGCGACTGGCTGTCCTGCTGAAAGCTGCGCGCGTCCACCCCCGCGCGCTCGGCCACCGCCACGTCGAAGGTCCGGGCGAACCACCCCCGCTCGTCCTCGTGCCGGGTCTCGGGGACGAAGCACACGACGTCGTTGAGCGGGGAACGCTCGATCAGCACGGCAGCAGTCTCCCGCGGGAGAGCGTCCGGTGACGTCCCCTCCGACCTGCCGTTGGTGCGGATCAGCGTCCGGCGACGTGGTGCTGGATCTCGGACTCCAGCCGGCCTGCGACGACTTCCCCCTCCCCGACGACCCGCCGGTCATGGCTCATCCCCTGCGACTGTGGGCGTGCGACAGATGCGGCCTCGTCCAGCTGCCCGACCGCTCGCCGGCGCCGCGGGAACCCCGAGCCGTGGAGCCCGCGGCGCTGGCTGCGCACGCCCGCCAGTCGGTGGCATGGGTGCTCGAGCGGGGCCTGGTGTCCCCCGGGTCGACCGTGCGGGAGTTCGGCAGTCCCCACGGTGGGAGCTGGGCAGGTCCGCTGGCCGACCGGGGCCTGCGCGCGGTCGAGGACGACGACCGTCCCGCCGAAACCGTCGTGGACGTCTTCGGCCTCATGCACGAGGAAGACCAACGGGCAGGTCTGCACCGCCGGGTCGCTGCGCTGGCCCCGGGGGGCCTGCTCGTCCTCGTCTTCCCGCCCTTGGAGACCGTGGTCTCCCAGGGGCAGTGGTACGCGGTCCGCCACGGCCACCACGCCTATCCCTCGACAGCAGTGGCCGCCCGCCAGCTCGCGGAGTGCGGCCTGGCCGTCGTGGCCTCGTCCCTGCACCACCTCTATGGCGGAACCCGCCTGCTGGCGGCACGTCGGGGCGCGCTCGGGGGCGAGCCGGTGCGCCAGGTGCCGGACGTCTCCCGGGCCGCCCTCTCCGCCCTGGCCGGGGGGGTCCGCGCGGGAGTCGCCGCCCTCCGCGGTCATCTGGAAGGGCAGGCCGCAGCCGGCCGGGAGGTCCTGGGTTATGGCGCGGCATCCCGCGCCGTCCCGCTGCTGATCGCAGCCGGAGTGGGCCCCGACCTGCTCCCGGGGATCGCAGACGCGTCACCGGCGAAGCACGGTCGGCTGGTTCCCGGCACCGGGATCCCCGTGATCAGCCCCGCGGAGTTGGCGGCGGCCCGCCCGGACGAGGTGCTCCTCTTCCTCCCCGACCTCCTCGAGGAGGTTCGCGCCGGCATCCCCGGCGTCGAGCGGTCCGGGGGTCGATGGCGTCCGGTCGGGAGCCTCCTGCGGGCCTCCTCCGCGCCGCTCGACGGATCGATGCCCCGTACGGAGCGGTGACCGCGGGACGGCCGGTGGCGACCTCGGTCGGCCCTGTGCCTCAGATGACCGCCAGCGTGGGGATCGGCACCACGAACCGTCCGCCCCACTCGCGCACGTGGGCGAGCTGGTGGGTGATCTCGGTACGGAGGTTCCACGGCAGGAGGAGGACGTAGTCGGGCCGATCGACGGCGATGACCTCCGGCGCCAGGATGGGGATGTGCGTCCCCGGGAGGAACTTCCCCTGCTTGTGGGGACTGCGGTCCACGGTGTATGGGAGCAGGTCTGCCCGGACGCCGCAGTGGTTCAGCAGCGTGTTGCCCTTGCCGGGTGCGCCGTACCCGACCACACGCTTGCCCTCCTCGGCCGCCGTCGCGAGGAACGTCACCAGATCGCGCTTGACCTTGTCCACGGCGGAGGCGAACCCCCGGTGACCGTCGAGCCGGTGCAGACCTCGACGCCGCTCTTCTGCCAGCACGGCCTCCACGGCCGCCGACGGCTCCCCGGCCAGCTCGGCGTGACGAACCCAGTAGCGCAGTGACCCACCATGCGAGTCGAGTTCCTCGACGTCCACGATCGCGAGCCCCGCTGAGGCGAGCACGCGCTGCGCGGTCAGGAGGGTGTAGTACGAGAAGTGCTCGTGGTAGATCGTGTCGTACTGGGACCGCTCCATGAGCCGCATGAGGTGGGGCACCTCGATGCTCAGCCAACCGTCTTCCGCGAGGAGTGCGGCCAGGCCGAGGCCGAAGTCCCTGACGTCCGGCACGTGCGCGAACACGTTGTTGGCGACGACGAGATCTGCCGCACCGAACTCGGCGCGCACCGTCGCCCCCTCTGCCTCACCGAGGAAGGCGACGCGCGTCGGGATCCCCCGGTCCCTCGCCACGCGAGCGACGTTGGCTGCGGGATCGATTCCCAGCACCGGGATCCCCCGGGCGAGGAAGTGCTGGAGGAGGTACCCGTCGTTGCTGGCGACCTCGACCACGCGGCTGTCCCGGCCGAGCCCCAGTCGCCGGATCGAGCGCTCCGTGAAGGCGCGCGCGTGTTCCACCCACGAGGAGGAGTACGAGGAGAAGTACGCGTAGTCGGAGAAGATGTCCTGCGCCGGGATGTGCGACGGTAGTTGCACCAGCAGGCAAGCGGCGCAGATCCAGACCCGCAGCGGATAGAAGACCTCAGGCGACTCCAGGCGGTCGGCCGTGAGATAGCTCTCGCACGGTGGGGACATGCCGAGATCCACGAACACATCAGTGAGCCCGCGGCCGCACAGGCGACAGGGCCCACCGCCACCAGGAGCCCCTGCGGCGGCGTGAGGCACCTCCGGAGCGCCGTTCCCACCCGGATGTCCCCGCCCCTCGACCGTCGTGGCCATCGTGCCACCCGTCTGTCGCACCTCTGCAGATCGCAGTCACGCTCCCGGTGGCCTGACGTGAGCGCCACCGACAGCCGGCACAGCCTCACCGTCCTCGTGCCGACCGTCAAGGACCCCCGCTGCCCACAGCCGGGAACCAACCGACGGTTCCGCTGCGATCTGTGTTGACGCGCAGCGCCATGACGGGACCATTGGCCGACGGCGGTGGTCGTGGGTCCCGAGAAACGAGGCACCTCCTTGGCAACGGTCGAAGCACGCAGCAGCCGGGAGACCGGTCATCGCGACGTCGAACTCGTCGTGGTGGCCTACCGGAGCCGGGCGCAGGTGGAGCAGATGCTCGCGGGCCTCCCCGCGCACGTCCCACTTGTCCTCGTCGACAACTCCGACGACGAGGACGGACTCTCTGACGTCATCGCGGGGTTCCCCAACGGGAGGTATCTGAAGGGCGGAGGCGTCGGCTTCAGCCGCGCCGCCAACCTCGGTGCGCGGACCTCGACGGCGGAGTTCCTGGTGTTCGTCAACCCGGACACCCGGCCGACGATGGAGCACATCCGGGCGCTCGTGGAGGACGTCGCCACCGACCCGGGCTGCAGCGCCAGCGCCGGCGTGGTAGTGGGGTCCGACGGTCGCCCGCTCTGGGGCATGGCCGGCAGGGAGCCGACCTTGCTCCGTGCCACCGTCCAGTCCCTCGGTCTGCACCGGCTCTTCCCGCGGCTGGGCATCTACAGCGACCCGGGGATCCGCGACGACATGGACGTCGACTGGGTGTGCGGCGCGTGCATGGCGGTCCGTCGGCAGACCTTCCTCGAGCTCGGCTGCTTCGACGAGACGTTCTACGTCTACAACGAGGACATGACCTTCGGCCGGCAGATCCGTGAGCGCGGTCTCCGCCAACGCCTCCGCACCGACGTGGCCATCGAGGGTGTGGACGGAGGATCCGGCGCGCCCGCGGCGGAGATGAGACGACTCCGCGGGAGCTCCATGTCCCTGTACCTCCACAAGTACCACCCTCGCCCGATGGCGGCGGCCATCACGGTCTGCCTGGGCGCGGGGCACATCGCCCGAGGAGCCCTCTACGCCCTGCGAGGCGACAGGAGCCGCGCAGTTGCGAGCTGGGCGGAGGCCATGGGGTTGTTCACCGGCCGGGCATCGGTCGCGGGACAGGTCGTGGCCGGTGCCCACTGACCTCCCGCCGGTCAGGACCCGTCGCAGCCGGCCTCCGTGACGATCGGCCACTGTGGAGACCTCCGGACCTCCTTGGCCGTTCCGCCCCGCAGATCCGGTCGGCCGTCATAGTCTGCGCGCCACCAGCGACGAGCGTCTCAGCCCTGAGGAGTCGCAACCATGTCCCTGCTCCCGATCGGTCGACACAGGACACTGAGGGCGGGGGACGTCGTCGAGGTCCGGCCGGCTGAGGAGATCCTGGCGACTCTCGACCGCGACGCCACGGTCGACAGGTTGCCGTTCCAGCCCGAGATGCTGGCCCATTGCGGATCGCGCTTCACCGTGGCCAGCCGCGCCGACACCACGTGCTTCTACGGCACCCTCCGTCGCCTCGAGGGCAGCGTGCACCTGACCGGCCTCCGCTGTGACGGGTCCGCCCACGGTGGGTGCCAGGCCGGCTGCCTGTTCTTCTGGAAGGAGGAGTGGCTTCGACCGGTGGCCGATCAGGACCACCACGGCGTTCCCCTCGCGACGACCCCGCCCCGGGACCGCGCGGGGTGCACGGAGGAGGACCTCGTGCGAGCGGTACACCCGCCGGGCGCAGCACCCGACGGGGACGAGCTGTGGTCGTGCCAGGCAACCCAGGTGCGCGCCGCCACGACTCCGATCCGGCCGTGGGACCTGCGGCACTACGTCTCCGACGTGCGCAACGGCAACGTGCGCCTGCGGGCTGTGCTCAGGTACTTCCTGCCGTCGCAGTTCAACATCTACCAGGGCATCAGCCGGTACCACCTGCCCCGATGGCTGCGGCTGTGGCGTGGCGCTCCCGTGCCCTTCGTCCACGGCCGGCTGGAGAAGACCCCGTCGATCACGCTGGGGCTACAACCCGGCGACCGGGTGCGGATCCGGAGTCGCGAGGAGATCCGCGCGACCCTCGACCGCTCGGCTCGGAACCGTGGGCTGAGCTTCGACGTGGAGCAGGTCCCCTACTGCGGTCAGACCCGCCGGGTCCAGCGAGTGGTGAGTCGGATCATCGACGAGTGGACCGGACGGATGCTGGAGCTCCCCGGACGCTGCCTCGTCCTGGACGGCGTCGTCTGTCGGGGGATCTTCCACGGGCTGTGCCAGCGGCAGACCGACTCCTACTGGCGGGAGGCGTGGCTCGACCGTGAGGAACCGGTGACAGGGGATGCACCGGCCGCGCGTGGTCGCGCCGGTTCCGAGGGCTGACACGGTGAGCGGCCGCCCGCGGCCACCCGAGATCCACGTCTTCGTGGTGTGGTCCGAGGCCCGCCGGGAAGAACGCCGGATACTCGCGGACCTCGCTGCGCACTTCACCGTCCTCGATGTCGTCGAGGTGGTGTGGACCATCGGAGAGTTCTTCGCTCGCAGCCTGTCGCGGATGTACGGAGCTGCCCTACCGCCCGGTTCCGACAAGGAACTCCACTGCGGTGACGCACCGTTCCTCACCGTCGTCGTGGAGGATCCTCACCCCAGGTACCGGCTCCGGCGGAAGAACCGCCGACTGCACGTGTACAACGCCACGGTCTTCGACGCGCGCCGCCGTTATCGGCGCTGGACGGGGGATGGACACCGGGTGCACGGGAGCGACTCGGTCGCCGAGGCCGCCCAGAACCTGATCATCCTGCTCGGCAAGCGCATCGCCGACTACCGAGGCTGCGCTCCCCACGTCGGAGGGGCACGTCGCCATGCGGCGGACCCCCCGGGAACTGATGGTTGGACGTCGGTCGACGAGCTCGTCGGCGTCCTCGAGGTCTACGACTGTCGGGTGATCGGGCGTTCGACACACGATGGTGTCGAGAGGCTCTGCATGCTGACGACGGACGCGTGGTGGGCGGAACTGATCGCCGGAGGTCGCGAGACGGCTCCCCTCGCGTGTGAGGTGCAGGTGGCGGGCGCCCCCCTGCAACTGCACTTCGAGGAGCACCCGCCTGCGGTGGGAGGACCACGTCTTCTCAGAGCGGTTCGTCGACTTCGGAGCGCCGGATCACCCACCTGAGGACGCCGAGGGCGACGAAGACGCCGATCCCCCCGATGGCTCCGAACAGCCACGTGGGAACGTCGTCGACCTCGCCTCCCAACGCCTCCAGCACGTCGTGGTCGACGAACTCGCTCCAGCCTGCGGCGACGGCGATCCGGATGGCCGTGTAGGCGCCGACGGCAGCGAGCAGTGCCGGGACGACTCCCTGTGCCCGCCACCGTGCGGGCACGAACGACCAGACCAACAACGTGGCCAGCAGAGCGACGACCATGACGGCCATCGTGGTGACCAGCCGGGGGTAGAACCACACGATGTTCGTGACGGCCGTGAGCAGTCCGATGGTGCTCGCGAGTGCCGCTGCCGTCACGAGGAGCCCGGAGACCGACCCCTTCCGCATGGCCATCCGCGGAGCATAGGTCCCCGATCGGTTCGAACCGGTGCCTCGTGCGCACAGATGCCGGGTTCGGACCGCTGCGGTCGCCAGAGGTGTCGGGCGGGTCGGTCAGTGACGGCCGGCTCGGCCCCCGGGTGAACCCTCCGGGTTGACGGGCTTGGCGGAGGTCGCCCGCGGCCCCTCCTCGGTCAGGGGCTCCAGGTAGCCGGGGTCGGCCGTGTCGTCGTAGTCAGCGGTCCCGCCGCGGCGGGGCACGCCGTTGAGGACCACGCCGAGGACCCTGCCGCCCACGCGTCTCACGGTCAGCGCGGCCGACTCCACGTCGTCCTTCCTCGTGCTCCCGTGACGGACGACGAGCAGGACGCCGTCGACCGTGGGGGCGAGCCCGGACGCGTCCGCCACCGAGAGGATGGCCGGCGCATCGATGAGCACGAAGTCGTTCGCGGCACCCAGCGGGCCGAGGAGGGCTGTCATCTCGCCGGAGGCCAGGAGCTCGCCCGAGGTCGGGGGGCGCGAGCCCGCGGTCACCACGGACAACCCTCGTCCGTACGCCTGCGTCACCTCGGCCAGTGTCGCCGTCCCCATGAGGACGTTCGCGAGTCCGCCACGGCCCACCAGTCCCAGGTACCGGGCCACGCTGGGTCTGCGCAGGTCCGCCTCGACGATGGTGACCCGGCGCCCGGCGTCGACGAGCGCGAGTGCCAGGTTGATCACCAGCGTGGTCTTGCCCTCCGACGGGAGAGCACTCGAGACCACGATGGTCCGGGGAGGCTCGTCGACGTCGAGGAACTGCAGATTGGTGCGCAGTCGCCGGTAGTCCTCGGCCACTCGGTTGCCGCCCCGGCGGTCGACCACGTGCCGCTGGCCGAGGGCCGCGTCGCGGACGATGGACCCGAGGACGGGGGCTCCCGCCAGGTCGGCCGTCTCCGCCGGGTCCTTCACCGAGCGGTCGAGCCGAGCTCTCGCGATGGCGAGACCGCTACCTGCGAGGAGTCCCACGAGGACCCCGAGCGTGATGTTGCGGGAGGTCTCCGGCGAACTCGGTGCGCCCGGGACCTCGGGACGATCGGTCACCGTGATCCGCACGGGCGAGGTCGCGCCGTTGGCGGGCGTCTCGAGCTCGCTGACGAAGCTCGAGATCTCGACGCTGAGCGCCACTGCGATGCGCTGTGCCTGCTCCGCTGACGGGTCGGTCACGGTGACGTCGATCAGGACCGTCTCCGGGACCGGCGTCGCAGTGATCTGGCTGCTGAGCTCGGACGGCGCCCTGTCGAGCTGGAGCCGCTCGATCACCCTGCCGGCCAGAGCCTCGCCGGTGATGAGCGCGGCGTAGGAACTGATCCGCTCCTCGGAGAACTGGCTGCCCTGGAGGAAGTCCGAGGTCGACGCGGCCTCGGACGTGGACACGAACAACTGCGCAGACGACGTGTACAGAGGGGTCTGCCTCAGGCTCACGGCCAGCGCCGCGCTACCGAGCAGGACGACACCGAGGACAGGCAACCACCAGGACGCGCGGAGTGCGGAGATCACGTCTCGGAGATCCATGGGACTCCGTTCGTCGTCGGCTCGGCTCGCCCCCGCCGGGGCAGGGGGTTCCCGGACGATAGGTCATCGGGGCGCTGTCGGACGGCCGAGTGTGGCTCGGTGATCGCTCGGCGACGATCCGGCGGACCGCACCGGGCTCCCCTGCCGGGTGGGTCCGACCGGCGCGTGGCAACGAGCCGCGGGACCACGTCACGGCGGTCACGGGTAGAGCCGTTCGAGCGATCGCGCGTACGCCGCCGCGGAGTAGACGTCGTGGGACCAGGCGAACGCCCTCGCGGCGACATCGCGAGTCCGCTGCGAGAACCGCAGCGCCTCCGTGACGGCGTCGGCGAACCGGGCGGGATCGTCGTGGACCGCGACGAACACGTCCGGGCCCGCCACCCCCTCGGCTCCGACACTGGTGGCGACGACCGGGATCCCCCACATCATGGCGACCACGCTCTTCAGCTTGACCCCCGCGCCTCGGCGCAGCGGCGCGATGGCCACGGACGCCCTCCGGTAGTAGGGACCCAGCGAGTCCACGTATCCCGTCACCTCGACGTCGTCCCGCCGCCCCGCTTCCTGTCGCAGAACGTCGCTCGGGCCGTGACCCGCGATCGTGAGGTGGGCTGCGGGCACGGCACGGCGTATCCGCGGCCAGATGTCGCGCAGCAGCCATCGGGCGGCGTCGTCGTTCTCCATCCGCCAGAGTGCCCCGACGAAGAGCACCTCCGGAGCGGGCAGCGGCTCGGTCCGCGGACGGGACGGCATGTCGTCGTCGTCGAGCGGCGGCGAGACGACCAGGACCCGTGACGACCCGCGCCTACGGGCCAGCAGCGCGCGGTCCTTGTCACTGAGGACCACAGCGGTGTCGAGCGCCCTCATGGCGCGTCTCTCGACGAGGATCGCCAGCAGGAGCCGAACGAGTGCCGCGCTCCTGGCGCGGAGCCCGGCTCTCCGGGTGGACAGGGTCCGCGCGTAGCCCTGCGAGACGACGTCGTGGAAGACCCCGACGAGGGTCGAGTGGGGCAGCCTGCGCCGCAGCCTCGCAGCCAGGGCCACTGAGTCGAACCACTGCAGCTCGATGCGGTCGGCCCGGCACACCACATCCAGCGCCTCCTCGTCCGCGAACAGTGCCCGCAGGAACGGTCCGACGGCGAGGAAGGGTGCCGTCCTGCGCACGAGCGCGTGCAGGTGGCGACGTCCGTGCTCGGGAGGGTGTGGCGACACCAGGAGTCGCCGATACGGGGCCATCCCATCCCGCGCGAGCGCGGATTCGTTGTCGGGCGTCCGCGGGCAGATCACCGTCAACTCGTGAGCCTGTGACACGAGGTCCGTGTGCCTTCTGTACAGCTCCCCGCCGGCGTGCGGGATGCCCCGGAAGGGCATGAACGGCGCGATGCTGACCACCCTCATCGGCCGCGCCCCTGGCTGCCCGACCACCGCCCTCGTACACCTGACGCTCCCCGCCGCACCGACGGAGCCCCTGGTGGATGCCCCCGATCGCTCGGCAGGTGGTCGTCCAGCGCCACCCAACGGGTACCGATCCGGTCCTGCCATCGAGGGAGCACGAGCTCACCCAGGCCGGCGCCCTCCGCCGCGGGGATGCCCGCGGTCACGAGGAGCTCGTTCCTGACGTGTCGCATCGACGCCTGATGGCCCCAGGCCAGCAGCGCCAGGCGGGCGATCGAGTCCCGCGGCAGGCTCAGGCGTGCCGCATAGCGTGCGACCTGCCCGAGGAACCACGCACTCTGCGGACCCCGGCCCGACGCCAGAGAGACGACGAAGTCGGCCTGCGCGCGCAGGTCGTCCCGAGAGCGCCGGCCGGCGAGCGTCGCGCACACCACCGCGATCAGGTCGAGCAGCGGCAGGCCGCGCTCCCGAGCCGTCTCCCAGTCCACCACCGCGATCCGGGCCGACGCGTCGACGATGACGTTGTGGCCGCCTCCCAGGTCGCCGTGCACCAGGACCGCGGGAACGCCTTGCAGGTCGGCCAGCAGGTCCCTCAAGCCGACGGCCGGACCGCGGAGCGCGACGACCTCGTCCCCAGGCCCCACCGCTGTCCCCCACTCCATGGGACGCGCGGTCCGGGCGGCGATGTCGCCGAGACACGCAGTGAGGCGACCCAGGACCAGCTCGACCGGTGCGCGCCGATGCGACAGGACGTCGCGCAGGGCGCGGCCCCGCACGGCGCTCTCCGCTGACCAGGCCACACCGCCGGCCCTGCCACTGCCCAGCGCACGCGGCGCGACGCCCGTGTCCCGGAGGAGCGAGAGCACGACCTGCTCGCGCCCTGCACGGTCGTCCTCCCCGGGTGACCGAGACACCTTGACCACCACGCGAGCAGCCCCCTGCTCTCCCGGGAGCACGGCGACCGCCCGACGCCGGCGGTCGCGGACGTCGACCGCCACTGGCGCGGGGTCGAGGCGACCGGGCATCAGCTCCCGGGAGGCCGCGATCGCCGCCGGAAGACCATCACCGCCCCGGCTGGCGATGGTGACCGGCGTACTGGGGAAGACTCGACTCACCAGGGCGCGCACCAGGAACCGCGGGCCGGACGGCGGCGTCCACGTGTGTCGAGCGAGGGCGTGCGATCGCCGATCGGGTGTCGCGACGACGGCGTCACCCGACAGCCAGCGAACGCGGTAGGTGACCACCCGGTACCCGGCCCGTCGGAACCGTCCGAGCCGATCGGTCCCCGCGTGCAGGATCATCGGGGGGCGCAGCGCTGCGGCGGCTGATCCCCGTCCTGCGGAGACGACCAGCTGGGCAGCTGGGGCGGCCGCACGGGCGACGCGCCAGTGCGTCAGGGCGGCACCCCATCCGGCGTCCGGCCCGAGGACGGCGGCCGTCACGGGCATCTGCGGTAGGAGGAGGAGAGCGTCGGAGGGCGACAGGCCGTGCCGGTGCAGGGTCAGCTCCGATCTGACCCGCTGTCCCCAGCGCCCGGCTTGCCGGCTCACGCGGATCAGCCGATCGCGCACCGCCCGCTCGGCCACCACTCGGCGAAGTGTGTCAGGGCCTCTCGCACAACGGCACGGGTCGGTGCCGGGTTGGTTGCCGTGCCGCTCCGCGACTGCCAGCCTGACCTGGTGACCCGGTTGGAGGCCAACCGTTCCGCGCCTGTCAGCGTGGTGATCTCGACACTCGGCCGACCGAGAGAGTTGGCGCGTTGCCTCGACGCGATCCTGTCCGGGACGCGAGTCCCCTCGGAGGTCGTGGTCGTGGATCAGGGCGATGTCCGGGCGACGGCCACGATCCTCGCCGCGCGCCGCTCTGCGGGGGTACCGCTCGTCCATGTGACGCAGTCTCGGAGGGGCCTGGCCGCCAGTCAGAACGCAGGCGTGGCACGAGCCGAGTGCGCGGTCGTCGCGATCGTCGACGACGACTGCGTCCCGGATGCGCGGTGGGTGGAGGTCGCAGCGGCCGAGCACGCCCGAACGCCCGGTCCGCTCCTGGTGACCGGCCGGGTCCTCCCCCTGCCCCCGAGCGGGGATCGGGTCCTGCCCCTGTCGTCACGCACGTCCACCGCACGGGTCACCTTTCCACCGGATGCCATGCCCTGGGACATCGGGACAGGCGGGAACTTCTCGGTGACCCGGACGGCCTACCTCCAGATCGGCGGGAACGACGAGCGACTGGGCACCGGCACGCCGGGACGTGCCGGCAACGACATCGACCTGTTCCACCGGTTGATGCGCGCCGGGACCCGTGCGCTGTTCGAGCCGGACCTCCTGGTCTTCCACGAGCGAGCGACCCCGTCCGAGCACCGGGCCCGACGCTGGAGTTACGGCTTCGGGGTGGGCGTCTGCGTCGGATCCTGGCTCTCCGACGGCGACCAGTCGTCGCTGACGGTCCTCCGGGGCTGGCTCACCATGCGCGCCCGGCTGATTTTGCGCGCTCGACGGCCGCAGACCGTGGTGGCAGAGACGCGGGTCCTCCTGGGCACGGTGCACGGCCTGTGGCACGGCTGGCGGATCGGTGGAGTCGTCGTGCAGCAGTCGACGTGAGGACAGGGCGCGCCCCGGCCACCTCGTTCGTCCAGGGAACCCGCGCAGCGTCGCTCACCGGCCGAACACCTGCCGAAGCCGCCTGGCCAGCGTCTCCGCCCGCCACTCGTGGACGGTCAGCCGGGGCAGTGCGAACAGCGGCGACGTCGGTACGACGCTCGTGGGCACGGTCGTGAACGCGGCGCGGTACCCGGCGCGCCGGGCCAGGCTCGCGGTCACCTCGGAGACGTCGCCCGGCTTGCCGAAGGGATAGGCGAGCAGGGTCACCGGCCGATCGAGCAACTCCTCCAACTGCGCCCTCGCGCCGGCCAACTCGCGCTCCTGTTCGACGGCCGGAAGCAGGGCCAACGACGGGTGGGAGAGCGTGTGCGCCCCGATCTCCACGCCGGGCAGGGAGGCGAGCTCGCTCAGCTCGTCCACCGTCAGGGGACGCCCCCGGTCGACGTCGTCGGTTCGGGACAGGGTGACGAGCTGTCTCTTCCGGTCCGCGTCCGGCAGGCCCTTCAGACGCGCATGGAGCTCACCGCGGGGACCGGGCTCCAGGTGGGCGATGCCGTCCCACCAGTACTGACCGCCGTTCCGCACCGGGTCGACCGTCACGAAGAGGGTGACCGGCACACCCGCGGCGATCGGCAGGGCGTGGGTCAGGTTGTCCGCGTAGCCGTCGTCGAAGGTGATGGCCACCGTGCCGTCGCGGTAGGCCCGCTGGGGAACGGCATCGACCAGCTCGCCGAGCGGCACGACAGGGTGCTCCCGCGCCAGGAGCTCCACGTGCCCGGCGAACGTCGCCGGCCGGACAGCCTGGCCGTACGGATCGTCATCCGTCTCCGCGACGCGGTGGTAGCAGAGGACGACGGCGCGCGGCCGAGGACCCCGGGGCCACGGCAGGCGGAAGGAGATCACGCCTTCACCGCCCTGGCCGCGACGATCACCGGGAAGTGCTCGTCGTGGTCGTCCAGGAGCCGCTTCGGGACCTCCTCGGTCGCCATGCCGGACAGGAATGCGGTCGCCGCCAGCACATTGCCGTAGCCGCGGACCGTCACCTCGCCGAACGCCTCCTCCAGGAGCCGGCTCATGGCGGACGGGGTGAAGCGCCAGTAGTCCCCGCTGCGCACGCGGCTCACCGCCGGTCCGGTGACGAGCAGTACGCCGCCGGGCCGGAGCACGTGGTGACAACCCCGGATCGCCGCGTGGACGTCGTAGACGAGGTGGAGCGTCTGAGTGAGGATGAAGCAGTCGAAGGCTCCGCCCGGCAGCCGGGTCGGATCGGCGAGGTCGGCGACGATCGTGGCGCGGGGGTTGGCGGGGTCGATGTCGAGCACGTCGCGTCCGGTCACCTCGGAGCCGAAGCGGTCGGTGTAGCTGCTGTCCTGGACCTCGAGGACCCGCCCGCGGACGTCCGCCCCACAGCCGGCCAGGAACCCCTCGATGTAGTGGCGGTCCAGCGGTGTCCCCCGGTCGAACCCCCAGACGTCGCTCAACGGCCGCCGGCGCCGCAGGACGGGGGGCCACGCCGGCCGGAGCAGTCGGCGTCGGCGGCGAGAGCTCTCGGTCCAGGGGAGCTCGCTCATCTCGCCCGCCCCGCATCAGGCGGCCGGCCGGCGGCGAGTGGTCCGAGGAGCCCGCGGTCAGCCGGACCGCAGCATCCTCGGCACGACAGCAGGCCACGCCCGCACGACTCCGCGACGGCGGGAGCAGCGCTCCGCCCCTGGTCCACGGCGATCACCTCTCCGGGACCGTACCGGCTGACACGCTCTCGCGTCGGCGGCCGGTGGCGTGGACCGACCGAGGAGACCTCGCCGCTGTGCTCATCGCCGCGCGGCCCCCGGCCTGGTGACCACCCGGACCGCGGTGAGGCTCCAAGGCCCTGTCAGGCGTCTCGGTGGTGGCCCCATGCCGGCCTGGTTGCGCTGTCGTCCGGGCAGACGCCGCGCTCCTCCTGCGCGCTCACCGTGCCATCGGCCGTGCGCTTGAGCCGCCGCACAGCCGCCACCCCCGCGAAGATGCCCCGCACCGACCGCCACGTCTTCCGGACACGGTGACCTCGATCACGGACGACGGGCCTGGCGATCAGTCGCAGCGTCTCAGGCAGGCCCTCACCCAGTACCAGCCGCAGCGGACCGCGCTGCCCGATCGTCCAGGCGACGACGATCCGGTTCCGTTGCGTGTAGTAGTGCACGTAGTCGTACCGGCTCTCGGCACTGCCCCCCTGGAGGTGCCAGACCCGGGCTGCGGGGACGACCACCAGGTCGATCCCGAGACGTTGCGCGCGGAGGCTAAGGTCGACGTCCTCCCAGTACAGGAACAGATCCTCGCGGAACCCACCCAGCTGGGCGAAGGTGGACACCTCCAGCATCATCGCCGCCCCCGTGATGAAGTCGGTGCGGCGTTCCCCCGACGGGACCCGGTCCAGACCGGACCGGTACCGCTCGTGTTCCACCCGGCCGGTACGCAGGTCGATCCGCCCCCCGGCGAAGGCGATCAGTGTCTGACCGTTGAAGTCCGAGGTGATCAGTGGCGTCACGATGGCCGGTCGCCGACGCCTCAAGGCCTCGACCAGTTCCTCGGTGGCCCCGGAGGCCACCCGGACGTCCGGATTGAGGATCCAGACGATCGAAGCCCCCTTGCGGGCCGCCACAGCGACGCCGGTGTTGACGCCCGCGCCGAAACCCACGTTCCCGGGGCTGTCCACGAGGACCAGCCGCGGATCAGCGGCCCCGAGTTCCCTCAGACGCGCGGCATCTGCCTCATCCCAGGGGCTGTTGTTGACGACGACCACCCAGCGGACCACTTCGCGGCCGGGCAGGGTCCGCAGGCACTCAGCCAGGTGATGGCTGGAACGGAAGTTGACGACGACCACCGCGAGAGAGTCCGTCAACCGATCACCCATGGCCCTGATCATGGGCCCGCGTGGGCGTGACCAGCGCCGATCGGGCCCTGCCGTCCTCGGGACACGCGGAGCCTACTAGTGCCGCGGCTGCCAACCTTTGCCCGGTGCAGGACCGGTTCTCGGCTGGGGCGGTGCCGG
>NZ_JALPKQ010000061.1:0-27999 GCF_051383655.1 Geodermatophilus sp. CPCC 205761 | reverse complement strand
GTTGACGACGTTGTCCGCACTCCCCCGGGCGACGGTGTTGTCCTGAGGGTCCAGGTTCCGCTCACTCCCCGAGTCGGGCACCTGCTTGACAAGAACCACGATGTTCACGCTGATGACTGCCTTTCCGTGCTTCAGGGGGTCGAAGGACGAGCTGCCGCTCCATGGCTGTCCGGGCCGGACCGGAGCCGGCGGTGACGTAGTGGCTCAGGCGCCCTCGAGCTCGTCGGTCGGCCGGGGGCCTGCCAGCTGCGGGGACCCGGGGTGCCGTGGTGGTCGGTGGTTGCGCTTGACCGCGCGCGGGCTCACGAACCGGATCAGGTTCCACACGGTCCCGGCCTTGTCGTTGGTGCCCGACGCGCGCGAACCCCCGAAGGGTTGCTGGCCCACCGCGGCCCCACTGGGCTTGTCGTTCACGTAGTAGTTGCCGGCGGTGTAGCGCAGGACCTCGTCGGCCTGGGTGAGCGCACGCTCGTCCGTGGCGAAGACGGCGCCGGTGAGCCCGTACGGCGTCGACTCGTCGACCAGCCGCAGCGTCTCCTCCCAGTCGGAGTCGTCGTAGACGTAGGTCGTGAGGACCGGCGCGAAGAGCTCCTCGGTCATGAACGTCGAGTCCGGGTGGGAGACCTCGAGGACGGTCGGCTCGACGAACCACCCGGTGGCGTCGTCGGTGGTCCCCCCGACGAGGACGACGTCCTCGTCCCTGGCCTGAGCCAGCGCGCGCTGGTGCTTCTCGAACTGCCGGGCGTTGATCACCGCACCGACGTGCGTCTGCGGCTCGGTCGGGTCGCCGACGACGAGGCCTCGGGTGAGGTCGACAAGCCGATCTCGTACCGCCGGCCACAGGCTGCGGGGGACGTACAGCCGGGTCGCGGCGGCACACTTCTGCCCCTGGTACTCGAAGGCCCCCCGCACGCACGCAGTCGCGAGCGCGTCGAGGTCGGCCGAGGGGTGCGCGAGCACGAATCCCTTGCCGCCGGTCTCACCGACGACCCGCGGGTAGTTGCGGTACCCGCCCACGTTCGCGCCGACGGTGCGCCAGATGTGCTGGAAGGTGCCGGTCGAGCCGGTGAACGCGACCGCTGCGAGGTCCCGGTGGACCAGGGCCACGTCGCCGATCTCCGGCCCGTCGCCGTGCACGAGGTTGATCACGCCGTCCGGCAGGCCCGCCTCCCGCATGAGCTCCAGGGTGAGGTGGGCGGCGAGCGAGGCACTCTCCGCGGGCTTCCACACGACGGTGTTGCCGAGCAGCGCGGGAGCCAGCGCGAGGTTGTTCATCGACACGAAGTTGAAGGGGGTGACCGCGAAGACGAATCCCTCCAGGGGGCGGTAGTCGACGATGTTCGTCACGCCGTGCGGGGACGTCGGCTGGACGGCCGTGACGTCGACCGCGTTCGCCAGGTTGGCCCGGATGAAGTCGACGGTCTCCGCGGCCGCATCCCCGTCTGCCTGGTCGCTCGTCTTCGAGAGCTCGAGCATGCACGCGGCCACGAGCCGGTCCCGCCAGGGCCCGAACTCGAGCATGTCGGCGGCCCGCCGGAACGGCTCCGCGCGGGACTCCCAGGACTGCTGCGACCAGCTCCGCCACGTGCCGGTGGCCGCCGAGATGGCCAGCTCGACCAGCTCCGCGCCGACGGCGTGCACCTGGCCCAGGTGGACCCGGTGCTGGTGCGGTACGACGATCGGATACGTCCGTCCCGTGCGCACCTCCCGGCCGGCGATGACGTTCGGCACGTCGTAGCCCGCCGTCCTGATCTCTGCCAGTGCCGCGGCGAGACGGTCGTGCTCGGGGGACCCCACCGGCGGGGAACCCCGGGGCGCGGGCGGGCCGGCGTGGCGTGCGGGCGTCGTCATGTCGGCTGTCCTCCGGGAGCGGGCGGGTCGGCGCCTCTCGACCGTAGGAGCGGGTCACATCCCGGCACATCGGCTCGGAAGCGGAACGACGACCGCTTCCTGCGACAGTTGTAGGAAGATCTGCGGCGGCCCCGGAGCGACGCGGGGAGAAGGAGTGCCATGTCGACCGAGGCAGAAGTGCAGGCGGCCGTCGATCGGCTCAACGCGCTGCTCGGCCGTTCCGTCCTCGTCGAGGACGTCGACCAGCACCCCGTGTGGTGGTGTACGCGCGGCCCCGTCGACCCGACCCGGCTGCGGACCATCCTGCATCGCAGGGTGGATCCGGGCGCGGCCGCGATCGTGAAGAGGTTCAAGCTCGACCGCGCCACCTCGCCCGTCAGGACCCCGGCCATGCCGGAGGTCGAGATGTGGTCGCGCTGGTGCGTGCCCCTGCGTCACGAAGGCCGGTTCCTCGGGCTGATGTGGATCCTGGATCGGGACGAGTCGCTGGCCGAGGAGGACCTCGGGCCGGCCATCGACTGCGCCGAGCTCGCGGCGGCCGTGCTCGCGAAGACTCGTCAGTCCGCCGAGAGCATCCGCTTCGTCCGGGACGAGCTGGTGGCTCGCCTGCTGGAGGGCCCGGACGAGGAGGCGGTCCGGGAGTTGGCCCGTCTCCAGCAGATCCCGCATGATGCGCTCGTCCAGATCGAGGCGCCTGCGCGACCGGGTGGCTGGACGCTGCCCGACGACATGTCGCTGCACGTGGTCAGCCGCGGCCCCCGCGCTGCGACCAGCGGCGCTCCCCTCCCGCTCATCGCGCTCAGGGAGGCGGTGCGCCGGGCGGCGGCGACCCGCCGCGCCGTCCTCGCCGGAGCTCGCCCGGACCCGCCGACGTGGGACGGGCTGGGTGCCTGGCGGCTGATCGTCGACGCCCCGGAGGACCTGACCGTGGAAGCCCTGCACCCGGGGGCGGCGATCCTCGCCGCGCAGCCGCGGAACGACCTGCTCACGACCGCCCGCCTGCTGGTCGACGTCGGAGGGGACGTGACCACCGCGGCGCACGAGCTCCACGTGCACCGCACGACGATCTACTACCGCCTCGAACGCATCAAGGAGCTGACCGGCGTCGACATGCAGGACGGCCTGGCCCGCACCCACCTGCAGCTCGCCCTCTGGCTCGTCGCCTACCGGGCCCAGCCCTGATCGTCGCCGGAACGGGGACCGGGGACCGGCTTCGACAGTTGTCGTAACGGGTCGGACCGTTTTGCGAAGCCTCGGTGCAGCGTCGGAGCCCGTCGTCGCCCTAGCGTCCTCGCGATGAGCCATCACGCCCATCCAGATGCGTCGGTGGTCTCCGATCAAGACAGGGAGTCATCGCATGGACACGCGTTACGACTACATCGTGGTCGGCGCCGGCACCGCCGGCTGCATCGTGGCGGCCCGGCTCAGTGAGGACCCCGACGTCGAGGTGCTGCTCGTCGAGGCCGGCGGAACCGACCGGCTGCCGATCATCGCCATGCCCGGCGCGCTCCCCTTCGTCTACCAGAACAAGTACATCCAGTGGGGCCACCAGTCCGGTCCCGAGCCCGAGCTCGGCGGCAAGGTCATCGACGAGAAGGCCGGCAAGGTCATCGGCGGATCGTCGTCGATCAACGCGATGATCTTCAACCGTGGCAATCCGATGGACTACGACGGCTGGGCCGCCGACGGCCTTCCGGACTGGGACTTCGCCCGCTGCCTGCCCTACTTCCGCAAGATGGAGACCTTCGAGGACGGGCCCGACGACTGGCGCGGCGGGGACGGGCCGCTGCTGATCACCCGCGCCCGGGCCGAGCACAAGCTCTACGAGGCGTTCCTGCACGCCGGGGTGGAGGCCGGTCACGAAGTGACCGCCGACCACAACGGCTACCGCCAGGAGGGCCTGCACATCGCGCAGTCGTTCATCGCCAACGGCGTGCGCTCCAGCTCCTCCCGCGCCTACCTGCGCCCGGCCGCCGGCCGGTCCAACCTGCACGTGCTGAAGCGGGCCACGGTCCGCCGCGTGCTGTTCGAGAACGGCGCGGCCGTCGGCATCGAGGTTGCCGCACGGCGCGGCGCACCCCGCCGGATCCGGTGCGCGCGCGAGGTCATCGTCTCCGCCGGCGCCATCAACTCGCCCCGGCTGCTCATGCTGTCGGGCGTGGGGGATCCCGACGAGCTGGCCCGGCACGGCATCGGGCTGATCGCCGAGGCCCGCCAGGTCGGGCAGAACCTGCAGAACCACCCCGGCGTCGACATCCAGTTCGCCACCGACGACGCCGACTCCCTCACGTCGCAGATCGACCTGCTCGGGCGGGCGCGACTCGGCGCCGAGTGGCTGCTGCGCCGCCAGGGGCTGGGCACCACGAACTTCTTCGAGGCCGGAGCGTTCCTCCGCGGCCGTGACGACGTCGACTTCCCCAACCTGCAGTACGAGTTCCTGCCCCTGACCCGGCAACTGCGCAACGGCCGCCTCGTGCCGGTCCCCGGCTTCCAGTTCTGGGTCGACCTGTCCCGTCCGCACAGCCGCGGCTCGGTCCGGCTCCGCTCCGCCGACCCCGACGACGCACCGCTGACGGTCTTCAACACCTACAGCTGCCGCGAGGACCTCGCCGACATGGTCCGCGCCGTCCGCCAGTCCCGGGAGCTGGTGGCCCAGCCCAGCCTCGCCAAGTACTGCCGGGCCGAGCTCAACCCCGGACCCGACGTGCAGACCGACGCGGAGATCGAGGCCTGGATCCGTACCGCGACCGGCACCTCCTACCACCCGTCCGGCACCTGCCGGATGGGTGCCGACGACGACGCCGTCGTCGACAGCCAGGGACGGGTCAACGCGGTCACCGGACTGCGCGTCGTCGACGCCTCCATCATGCCCAGGGTCATCACCGGCAACCTCAACGCCCCGGTCATGATGATGGCCGAGAAGATCGCCGACCGGATCAGAGGCATCCAGCCCGCACCGGCATCCACCGCCGGCTACTACCGACGACTCAGCTCCGCGCAGGCCTGAGCACTCCCGTCGACTGCGGCCCGGCTCGCCGGAACGGTCTCCCCCGACTGCGGGGGCTCGACGCCCGGACTCAGCGGTGACCGCCACACGCGCGGGCGCCCCGGCCTCCCAGCGCCGCACGCGAGGGCCCCGTGGACACGCCACGACCCGCCGTCGCCGGCACCGATCCCGTCCGGCCCGGACTCAGCTCCAGCAGGATGCCCACCCTCGGCGCCCCCGGTGCAGCAGCGACCCGAGTTGTCTGCACCGTCTCGTCGGTTGTCCTGTCGGGTAGCCTCGAAGCCGTGCTGGATCAGGCCCGTCCCGACGACCAGCCGGGTGGGCGACTCCCCACGGAGCACCGCCGTCGCTCCACCGTGACCGCGAAGGTGGTCCGGTCACTCGAACGACGCCTGTCGCAGGGGGAATGGGCGGCGGGCGACCGACTGCCCTCTGAGCCGACGTTGGCCAAGGAGCTGGGCGTCAGCAGGGTCACCGTCCGAGCCGCCCTCGCGCAGCTGGAGAACGACGGGATCGTCAACCGGCGCCACGGCTCGGGCACGTACGTCAACTCCGTCCGGCCACTCGTGAGCAGCCTGCACCTCAACATGGGCGCCGAGCAGGTCATCCGGTCGACCGGGCACACGCCAGGGGTCGCTGAGATGTCCTGGCGGCAGGTGGAGGCTGACGAGGAGATCGCCGATCGCCTCGCCGTGGAGGTCGGCACGGCCGTCGTCCACCTCTACCGCGTCCGCACCGCGGACGGCGTGCCCGTCACGGTCTCTCACGACTACTTCCCGGCGTCCCTCCTCCCGGAGCAGACCCCGACCCTGGGGCCGTCGCTCTATCAGTTCCTGTCGACGGTCTGCGGCATCGACGTGACCTTCGGCATCGCGACGCTCGAGCCCGCGCACGTCGGCGCCGAGCAGGCCCCCGCCCTTGGGGTCCCGAGCGATGAGCTGTGCCTGGTGATCAGGCAGGTGGACTACGACTCCGCCGAGCAGCCGGTCTCCTACTCGGTCGAGTACCACCTGGCGAGCGCCCTCAGCTTCCAGCTCGTGCGGCAGGGGCCACACCCCGTCCAGGCCGCCGGTCCCCCGGCGCATGCCGACCGGGGAGAACGCCTCCGCGCTCGCTGAACCGCCGGCCCCGTTCCGGCGGGTCCCGTGTCGGGCCCGCCGTAGCGGCCGCCGAGCGGGCCGCGTCCACGCCTCGACTCCGCGCCGTGGCCACGCCGGTCATCGGCGCCGTCCGGCGGGCCACCCGCGCCCCTGAGCGGCCTCGGCCGACAGGGCCGACCACCCGCCAACGCAAAGACGGGCCCGTGGGTGTTGACGGGGACAACGCCGCTCTCCTATGGTACGAATCACAGCAAGTTGTAGGACAACTTAGAGCTGGTAGGACGACTCAGTCCGCGAGCTGCCCAGCACCCCTCCCTCGCGGCGCCACACGCCGGGTCTTCTACGAGGCCCCGGCGGCGGCCTGTTCGCCCCCGTTCGGCGCCTCGCCCTCGGGAGCCCGCAGACCTCTCCCCCGCAGCCGTCGCACCCCCGCCGCCCCCCTACGCGAACTCGGAGAGTGAACCCCATTGAGGCCGGAGTTGATCGTCATGCTCACCCACGATGACGTCACTGTCCCCGACGCCATCGACTGCTTCCGACAGGCGGCAGACCTCCCCATCCAGTATTGGGGCTTCAAAGACGTGGGGCTGACCACTCGCGAGATGGAGCAGCTCGTCGGGGAGTTCCGGAGCGCTGCGAAGACCCCGGTCCTGGAGGTCGTGAGCTTCGACGAGAAGGAGCTGCTCGACGCCGCTGCCCTCGCCGCGCACTGCGGCGTCCAGTACCTCACCGGAGGCGAGTTCTCCCAGGCCGTCAGGGAGCGGGCTCACAGCGCGGGGATGAGGTACTTCCCGTTCTGTGGCCGGGTCGGCGGTTCCCCGATCGAGCTGACCGGCGCTCCGGAGGACGTCCTGGCCGATGCCGACCGGCTCCGTGACCTCGGCGCCGACGGCGTCGACCTGGTGGCCTACCGGTACACCGACGGCGACCCGATCCAGCTGGCCAAGCAGGTCGTGCACGAGTTCGGCGGGGACAAGGTGATCGTCGCCGGCAGCATCAACTCCGCGGAGCGCATCCAGCTGATGCACGAGATCGGCCCGTTCGGCTACACGATCGGTGGCGCGCTGTTCGACGGCACGTTCGCGCCCGGTGGGTCCTTCCGCGAGAACCTCGAGCGCGTCGTGGACGTCGACGCCACGGTCGATGGAGGGCCCCGATGAGCTCCTACGTGCTCGGTGTGGACGTCGGCACCACCGCGATCAAGGCGGCCGTCTTCGACGCCAAGGGCGTCGAGGTCGGGAGCCACTCCGAGGAGTACTCCCTGCGCACCCCACGCGCCGGCTGGGTCGAGCTGGACGCCGACACCTACACGACGACGTTCTCCCTCGCCGTCAGCAGTGCACTGAGGGACGTCTCGGTCCCCGTCGCGGAGCTCGAGGCCCTCGGGCTGTCCGCGCAGGGCGAGACGATGCTCTGCCTCGACGCGGACAATGAACCGATCGGGCCGGCGATCGTGTGGCTGGACAACCGGGCGACCGCCGAGGCGGAGGACATCGAGCAGCACTTCGGACGTCCCCTCATCCACGCGACCACCGGTCAGGTCGCCATGGACGCCATCTGGCCCGCGGCCAAGATCCTGTGGATCAAGCGGAACCAGCCCGAGGTGTTCTCCCGGACGGCCAAGTTCGTGCTCCTCAAGGACTACCTCGTGTACCGGCTCACCGGTCGGCTGGTCAGCGAGGACTCGCTGCTCTGTTCGACGATCCTCTGGAACATCAACACGCGGCGGTACTGGCCGGAGATGCTGGACCACCTCGGGATCACCGAGGATCAGCTCCCCGAGATCGCCGCTCAGGGCGAGATCGTCGGGTCGGTGAGCGCCACCGCCGCGACCGGTTTCGGTCTCCCGCCCGGTTGTCCCGTGTCGGTCGGGGCGCTCGACCAGGCCTGCGGCGCGCTGGGGATCGGGAACTCCATCCCCGGCATCTTCTCGGAGAGCACCGGATCCGCCCTGACGAGCGTCACCATCGTCGAGCAGTTGACCCTCGACGAGGCGGGCCGCGTCCCCTGCTTCGCCGCGGCCATCCCCGGTCAGTACATGCTGCACACCTTCTCCACCGGCGGCATGGTCATGCGCTGGTACCGCGACCAGTTCTGCGCGACCGAGACGCAGGTCGAGGAGCTCTGCGGCATCAACGCCTACTCCCTCATCGACAAGGAGGTCGAGCAGGTCGAGCCCGGCTGCGACGGCCTCGTCGTCGTGCCCCACCTGCAGGGATCCGGCCCGCCCGACCTCGACCCGTACGCGCGCGGCGTGATCTTCGGACTGACGCTCGCCCACACGAAGCAGCACCTGTCCCGAGGGATCATGGAAGGCGTCACCATGGTGCTGCGGCGCATGATCGACTCCACGACCCAGCTGGGCGTCGACGTCAACGAGATCATCTCCCTCAGCGGAGGCGCGAAGAGCGACGCCTGGTGCCAGATCAAGGCCGACGCCACCCAACTCCCGGTGCACACCCTGCACGGATCGGGAAGCGCCGCGTGCCGCGGCGCGGCCATCATCGCCGGTGTCGGCGTCGGCCTCTGGGAGTCCGCCGTTGCCGTCTCGCGCGCGGCGGTCGAGTACGACCGCTCGTTCCACCCGCGGGCCGAGAACGCGAAGGTCTACGACGTGCTGTTCGCCCGGTTCATGGCGCTCCAGGAGTCACTGAAGCCCCTGCTCGTCGCGGCGGAGCCTGCCGCCGGCTGACGGCCGGCGACCCCGGCTCCACCCCGCCGAACAAGCAGCCGCGCACGCGGTGTGTCGCGTCGTGCGTGCCGTGTGCGGTCAACGAGTGGTTCTGATCGAGAGGAAGACCCGTGAGAGATGTGGTGATCGTCGGCGGCGGCCTTGCGGGGTTGTCGGCGGCCTGGCGGCTCCGCCACTGGGACATCGAGGTGCTGGAGGCCGACCACCGCGTGGGAGGCCGGATCCAGTCGGAGAAGCGCGGCCCCTACGTCCTGAACTGGGGGGGCCACATGTTCGCCGGTGAGGGCAGCTCCACGACGGAGCTGCTCGCGGAGACCGGGACGCGGTCGATGAACATCCCGGGCTCGCTCAAGGGCATGGCGATGAACGGCAAGTTCCTCTCCACGGGCCCGGTCCAGCTCTACCCCTTCCGCTTCCCGATGCCGTTGTCGTCTCGACTGGAGATCCTGAGGAAGGGCGCCCGGGTCGGGGTCGACGTCCTCCGCTACACCCGCGCGGTCCGCAAGCGGCCCGGGGAGACCGGCGAGGTGCGCCAGCAGCGGGTCTACGACTTCGACAACGAACGCACGTTCGCCGACTACATCGGCCACCTCTCCGACGACGCGGCGAGCTTCTTCCTCCCGCCGGTCACGCGGTCCGCGGCCGATCCCGACCAGCTCTCCGCCGGCGCCGGCATCGGCTACTTCAGCCTGATCTGGAACATCGGTCAGGGGCTCGGCCGCAACATCCTCGGCGGGGCCTCCACCCTCACCGAGGGCATCGCGCAGTCGATGCGGGACCGAATCCAGCTCGGCGCCGAGGTGCACGAGGTCGTCCAGAACAGGGACCACGTCGTCGTCCGGTTCACGAAGGACGGCGCCGCCCAGGAGATCAAAGCGCGGACGGCCGTCCTCGCCACCCCTGCGCCGATCACGCACCGGATGGCCGTGAACCTGCCCGCGGACCTCCGCGAGGCCTTGTCGAAGATCGTCTACGGCCCGCACGTCAGCGGCGCCTTCCTGACCAACGAGACGACGTCGATGCCCTACGACAACACGTACGGCATCGCCGCCGCCAACAAGTCGTTCAGCGTCGCGCTGAACCAGGCGAGCGTCGTCCGCGGCCGGGAGACCACCCGTCAGCCCGGCGGCAGCATCATGGCGTTCTCGCCGGCCAGTCTGGGTCGTCGCCTGTGGGACATCGACGACGACGAGATCGTCAAGACCTACATCACGGACCTCGACGACATCTTCCCCGGGTTCGCCGACATCGTCGCGGAGGCGCGCGTCGAGAAGTTCCCGTTCGGTTCGCCGTACTCCTTCCCGGGCCGCAGCAAGATCCAACCCACCCTGACCCGCCCGTCGGAGCGGGTGTTCCTGGCGGGCGACTACCTCGGGACGCTCTACACCGAGACCGCCATCAGCTCCGGGTTCACCGCTGCGCAGGAGGCGGCCAGCCTCTTGTCCACGCGCCAGCAGCTGATCGTCACCTGAGACCAGCGACCACCTCCCCCATCCTCCACGACCAGACAACGAGCCGAGAGGGACGAGTCATGGCGAGAGAAGTCAGCGGCATCCTCACCGCACTCACGACACCGTTCGACGACAGCGGCAAGATCGACGAGTCCCTGCTCAGGAAGGTGGTCGACCGTTCGCTCGACGCCGGAGTCGACGCCCTCGTCGCCGGCGGCGGGACCGGGGAGTTCGCGACCCTGACCGACGAGGAACGTCTGCGCCTGTTCGAGATCGTCATCGACCACACCGCCGGGCGGGCGCCCGTGGTGTGCCAGACCGGCGGGATGACCGCCTCGAAGGCGATCGACCTCTCCCAGGCCGCCGAGCGGGCGGGCGCCGACGTCCTGATGCTGACCAACCCGTACTACGAGCCGCTGACGCTCGCGGAGGTCAGCCGGTACATCCAGGACGTCGCGTCGGCGGTGGACACCCCGATCATGCTGTACAACAACCCCTTCACGACCGGGGTCAACCTCGACGCCGAGACCCTCGCCGCGTTCGGACGCGACGTGCCGAACGTGGAGTACGTCAAGGACTCCAGCAAGGACTACGAGCAGGCGCTCCGGCTCATCCACCACCACCGCGACGACATCAAGCTGATCATGGGGTGGGACAGCTACAGCTTCAGCGCCCTCCTCGAAGGCGCCACCGGGGTGATGGTCGGCGCAGCGAACCTGGTCCCCGACGAGATCGTCGCCGTGGCCCGCGCGCTGCGCGCCGGGGACGTCGCCGGAGCCCGCGAGCTGTGGCGCCGGGTCTTCCCCGTCATCGACGCGCTGCTCACGGTCCCGTTCAGCCAGGCAGTCAAGGCCGGCCTGCGCCTGCGCGGCTTCCCCGTGGGCGCCCCCCGGGAGCCCCTCCAGGAACTCGAGCCCGAGGGCGTGGCGCAGCTCGAGGCCGCGCTCGCACGACTCGACGGCTAGCCGAGCGCAGTCCGCGCTCGACGACGGGTGCCGGACGACGCAGGCGGTGGCAGCCGCCCACCCCCGATCAGTCGATGCAGACCCTGACGAAGGAGTGACAACGATGACCAGGCCCGACCCGATCGTGATCCGACAGAGCGAGGCAAAGGTCTTCTACGAGGGCCCCGAGCTCTGCCGTGAGTACTTCCGCAACGACGACGTGTGGTTCGGCAGCTCGCTGGTGAACCCCGGTGACACCGGTGCCGTGGACCCGGGTCACGAGGGGGCGTGGGAGGTCTTCTACTGCGTCTCGGGCGAGGGTGTCCTCGACGACGGCGAGAAGGAGTACCAGCTCGCCGCGGGCGACACGATCACCTTCCCCCCTGCCGTGCCGCACCGGATCCACAACCGGAGCTCCGAGCCCGTCCTCATGGTCTGGGCCGGCGGTCCCGGCCCCGGGAACCCGCCCGCCGAGTAGGCCGAGCGGAGTCCTCCGCGCCTCCGGATCACGGCGCCGGCGCGGAGGCAGCACGCACCACCGGTCGACGTGACGTCGGCCGCGTCGAGGCATGCCCGCCGCGCTCGCGGTGCCCGCGGCAGCTGCGCTGCACGGACGTCGTCCATCTCGCACACCGAGGGGTGTCCGGCGCGGACGGCCCCTGCTCCACCGACGACCCCCACACCGCGAAGAGGAACGCATCCCGCACCACCGACCCCGACCGACAGGAGAGACCGATGTCAGATCTGGCGAACACCGCTTCGGGCCGGGGCGGCGGCGCCGCAGCGGTCAACAAACGACGCTTCTTGTTCAGGATGATCACCGTCCTGATCGGCGGCATGTTCCTGGACGGCTACATCCTCGGCATCGTCGGACCGGTGTCGGCGACGATAGCCGAGGACCTGCAGCTCTCGTCGCTCATGGAGGGCCTGGTCGCCGCGGCGGCGCTGGTCGGCATCTTCTTCGGCGCGCCGATCGGTGGCATGGTCACCGACAAGCTGGGCCGCAAGCCGGTGTTCATGTTCGACATCGCGCTCTTCACGGTCGCGTCGGGTCTGCAGTTCTTCATCGAATCACCGACGCTGTTGCTCTTGGTGCGACTCCTGATGGGCATCGCGATCGGCATCGAGTACGGGGTCGGCTGGCCCATGCTGGCCGAGTTCTCGCCCACCCATCTGCGGGGGCGACTCCTCGGTGGGATGACGATCGCCTGGTACGCCGGCTTCATGATCGCGTTCCTGATCGGCTACCTGCTGATCGAGAACACCGACCTCGGCTGGCAGTTCATCCTGGGCACGAGCACGTTCCTCGCGGCGGCCCTGTTCCTCGGCCGGCTCGGACTGCCGGAATCGCCCCGCTGGCTGTGGAGCGTGGGCCGCAGGGACGAGGCCCGCGCCCTCGCCGAGAAGTACATGCCGGACGACACCCTGGACGACCTCACGCACGAGGACGTCCAGAAGGGCACCGTCGGGATGCTGTTCTCGAAGCAGCACTGGCGGGCCACGGCCTTCACCTCGGGATTCTGGTTCTGCGCCGTCGCCCCGTACTTCGCGATCGCCACCTTCGCCGACAGCGTGGTGCAGCAGTACGGGCTGTCCGGTGGGCTCGCGGGTGGGGTCGGGCTCTCCGCGCTCGCCGTTGCCGGAGTCGTGGTCACGGTCCTGCTGATCGACAAACTCGGCCGCCGCGTGCTGACCATTCCGCCGCAATGGGCGTGCGCCGTCGTCCTGGCCGTCATCGGCCTGTGGACGGGTGCGCCGGCGGCGATCGTGCTGACCCTGTTCCTCGTCTTCTCGTTCCTCAACGCGGGGTACACCACGTTGACGGGCGTCTATCCGGGTGAGGTCTTCCCGACCGAGATCCGCGGCGTCGGCACCGGCTTCGCGGCTGCGGTCAGCCGGATCGGGGCCGCCCTGGGCACGTTCCTGCTGCCGGTGTCGATGGAGTCGCTCGGGACCGGGCCGACCATGCTGATCGCTGCCGCCGTCGCAGCCGCCGGCGCGGGCTTGTCGCAGTGGCTCGCTCCGGAGACGAAGGGCATGTCTCTCACCGAGGCGGCTGCCGTGTACTCGCACTGACCGGCCGTCGGCCGCCGCACACGAGAAGTACGCACGCCGGGACGGGTGGCCGCACGGACTACGAGTGCATGCGGCCACCCGACCCGGTCCCGGCAGATGATGATCGCCTTCCGTGGCGGATCCCGACGCATCTGAACGCCTCCACCGCACGGACCCCCACCCTCACGACGTGCCGGACCGCTCGAGACCGCCGGCGGATCAGGACGAGAAGTGACCGAGCAACTGCGGCGCACACGGCTGCGCCGGACAGATCGCGTTCCAGGAAGGCGGTACAGGTGATCCAGGTCGGCTGGGATCGGCTCGCATCCCTCTGCTCGACAGCCATCACCCACGCCGGCGGCGACGAGCACACAGCTTCGGCGCTGACGGACGCGGTACTGGCTGCCGAACGCCGCGGCAACACAGCCGTGGGCGTGGCGCACCTGCTCGACTATCTCGACGCACTCGAGTGCGGTCGGCTCAACGGCACTCCCCGACCCGTCGTGCACAACGACCGCCGGTCGGTCATCACGGTGTCGGCGGACGACGGGATCGCCCAGCTGGCCTTCCGCACCGCGCGTCCGGTGTTGCTGGATGCGGTTCGGGACAGCGGGGTCGCCGTGCTCAGCATCAGCGATGCCTTCCCCGTCGGCGAACTCGGGTACTACACGTCAGACCTCGCGGCCGAAGGGCTCGTGGCGTTCGCGGGGGCCAACTCCACACCACTGATGTCCCTTTACGGCGCCCCAGATGCCGTCACCGGGACGAACCCGTTCTCGTTCGCCCTCCCGGGCCGGCCGCCGCGCCTCATCGACCAGGCGTCGAGCACCGTCGCGTGGGTGCGGATCCGGGATGCAGCCGCGGCGGGCGAGCCGATCCCGGCCGGGTGGGCGCTGGATGCCCACGGCAACCCCACGACCGACGCGAAGGCCGCGTTGCTCGGGCCCCTGCTGCCGTTCGGCGGTGTGAAGGGCAGCAACATCGCCCTCGTCATCGAGCTGCTGTCCGTCCTGTCCGGGGCGTCGTTCTCCATGGACGCGCCGGACTTCGCGTCCGGGGAGCAGCCGCCACGCGTCGGCCTGTTCCTCATCGCGCTGGACCCGGCGGCATTCGCTGCCGACTACCTCCACCGCGTCGAGGACCACCTCGAGCGGCTTCGCGTCCGGTACGGCATCGACTTCGGCAGGTACTACTCCCCGGTCGAACGAGTGGTCCTTCCCGACCACCTCCACGCCCGCCTGGAGAAGGCCGGCCAGCGGCCGCCCGAGAAGTGAGAGCCCGCCGTTCGAGTTGAGCGATGAGGCGACAGTGGTCCGCCTCATCGCTGCGCCGGACCGGCCCGTCCGCGCCCAGGTGCCGGTGTGGCTGTCATCGTGGAGCACGGGGAACGAGCTCATCCGTCGTTCGGGATCCGCGTGTGGTGCGAGCAGCCGCCGGGACTCCCGTGGTGGATCTCGAGGCATCGTCCAGGGCCCGGAGTGCGGCGACCGGCCCGCACGACAGGCCGTGGTCGCCAGCGAACTCGGCCCGCGACTGAACGCGGTGTCGGCCGGCGGACAGATCACCGCCGAGAGCGCGAGAGCTGCCAGCACTCCCCCGACCGACCGGGAGCCCGGGTGCGGGGTGGGCACCGAGGCGACGGCCACCTCGCGAGAGACGTCCCGAGGTCGCCGTTGGAGGTCTTGCCCTACCGTCGGATGCTTCCCGGCATGCTCGGCCCGCGCCGGACGTGACCGCCACCGTCCATGTACGCCGACCCGACGCGACCGAGGACCGCCGCCCGCCACCACACGGTCACTCGGCTCTCGCCGACGGTGTCCCACGGGGGACGCCACCCGAGAACAGGCTCGAGGAGGCGACCTGGATCAGGTCGAGCGTCTGCGCGACGAGGGGGTGCCCGGCACCCCCCTTACGAGTGGTCGCGAGGATCCGCCGGGCAGGCACGGGTTCGCCGGAGAGGCGGATACGCGTGACGGGCCATTCCGTGTTGATGAGCCCGAGACGCGGTATCAGCATCACCCCCAGCCGGTGAGCCACGAGCGCCGCGCCGGTTTCCCACTCATCCGCCTGGTGGGCGATGTCCGGGGCGAACCCGGCGGCCACACACGCGGTGACCGTGAGCTGGTGGTACGCCCCACCCGGGGTGCCGATGATCCACGGCTCCCGAGCCGCGTCCGCCAGCGTGACCGTCGGGCGCGCGGCCAGCGGGTGCTCCGCGTGCACCACCAGGTCCAGCGGGTCGTCCAGCAGCGACTGCTGGTCGAAGCGACCATCGCTCAGCGACGGCGAGTCAGCGGTCACCATCACCAACGCCAGATCGGCTTCCTCCGCCTCGAGCAGCTCGAAGCAGCGGGCCGGCTCGGCCTCCACCACGCGGACACGCAGCCGCGGGTGGCGATCGTGCAACGTTGCCGCCGCCAACGGCAACAGATGCGTCGCAGCCGTCGAGAAGCCGCACAGCGTGAAGAGGCCCGAAGACTCTTCACTCGTGGCCGCGAGTTCACTTCGCGCCTGCTCCCACTGCGCCTGCATCACGGCGGTGTGCCGCAGCACCGTACGCGCCGCCGCCGTCAGCTTGATGCCCCGGCCCGCGGGTTCGACGAGCTTCACACCGAGCTGCTCGGCCAGCTGGCGCAGCTGGTAGGAGACCGCCGAGGGCGTGTACTTCATGGCGGTCGCCGCAGCCGTGACGCTCCCGTGGCGATCGACCATCTGCAGCACCCGGAGCTTGCCATCGATCATCGACATGCTCAGAGGGCGCCGACGCAGTCGTCGGACCGGTCGGGGCCGCAGCCCGGGCCGTCCCTCCGCTCGCCATCACGGTCGTCGATCCCGGACGACTGCAGATGTGTCGACCTGCTGACCGCGCCGCTTGCCATGCAGAAACCGTAGGGAGGGACGGACCCGGGCCGCCTCCACGACGGAGAGGAGAGAATGCCCGCCTCGTTCGACAAGTCTCGAAAGCCCGGCGAGGGACCGCGCAGCATGCGCGCGGAGGCAGCCCGCGGGGCTGCCTCCGCACACCGCTGATCGATCGGGTCGTACGTCAGGACGCGGAAGCGGCCCCCGTGCCGGCGCCCTTCAGGTGTGGGTAGACGTCTACGAAGCGTCGGTACTTGTACTCGCCGCACGTGAAGGGCGTGAAGGCGGCCAGGTCCTCCGCGGTCGCGCAGGTGGGCAGCGGCTCCGGGACCGCATCGAAGTCCAGGTCGATGAAGAACGGGATCGAGTACCGGGCGACCCCGCTGGTGTTGATGACCCGGTGCACGGTCGACGAGTAGCGACCACACGTCATGGCCTGAACCAGGTCACCGATGTTGATGATGAAGGTGCCCTCGACCGGCGGCGCGCTCACCCACTCGCCGTCCTTGTTGCGGACCTGGAGACCGCCGACGCTGTCCTGGGAGAGGATCGTCAGGAATCCGTAGTCCGTGTGCGCGCCGATACCGATCTCGTCCTGGGAGACGTTCCCCTGCTGCGACGGGTAGTGAAGAAGGCGCTGGATCGTGATCGGGTTCTGCTGCAGGCGCTCGAAGTAGTCCGCCGGGAGATCGAGGCTGAGGGCGAAGGAACTGACCAGTTTGCGGGCCAGCGCCATCATCGCGCTGTGGTACTCCTCGCAGATCTCCTTGAACTCAGGGAGCTCCGCGGGCATCAGGTTCGGTCCGAAGAACGGGGACACGTCCTCCTGGTCGACGCCGAAGTCAAAGACCTCCTTGAGGTCGCGACTGTTCTTCGGGTCGGCGTTCTCGCCGTATGGCGGGATGTAGCCGCGCAGCGTGACGCCGGAATTGGCGACGTGCAGCCGCTGCTTGACCTCGAGGGGCAGGGCGAAAAACTTCTGAGTCGCCGCGTACATGCGCTCGACGAGGTCCTTCGGGACACCGTGGTTCTCGACGTAGAAGAAGCCGACCTGCTCGCAGGCCTCACCGATCTTCCGGGCGACGCCGTCCGGGTCGCTCCCGTCGACCAGTGGGCCGATGTCGATGAGCGGGATCTCGCTGAACGCCGTCTGCCGGCTGGCAAGACGCGTGTCGAGCGCATGGGTCACGTGAACTCTCCTTTGTGGTGTGGGGACGTTCGGATCACCAGTGAAGCGAGGAACGGTTCCGGCGGTGCCGTCACCGCAATTCTCGCGCCGATCACCACAAAAGAAAAGCAAACGATGTTGCAGCCGAACGTGAAAGGAATTCTCACGGTCGTACGGGGAACACGCGTCCGTAGGTCAGTCTTCGCTCGTCGCGCGGCGGCGCACCCGCCGGTCGAACCGGTCGCGCCGACCGCCCAGCGGCCGACCGAGGCTCTTCCCCAACGACACGCCGGCAGCCAGGCCGAGCCCGATGGCCGCGGCCCCCACGAGGGCGTCCAGGCCGCCCGTCAGGTCGGACTCGACGACGATGCCGAACAGTCCCCGGTAGATCGCCAGCCCGGGCAGTAGCGGCAGGATCCCGCAGACCGCCACGAGCAGTGGGGGGATGGGCAGCCGTCCGGTCAGTGCCTCCCCGCAGAACCCGACGACGACGGCCGCCGTCGCGCTCGCCACCGCCGTTCCCGCGCCGAGCGCCCCGGCGACCGAGAACGTCGTCCACGCCAGCGCGCCGGCGACGGTGGCGACGCCGACGGCGCGCGTGCGGGCGAAGGAAGCCAGCGCCCAGGACCCCGCCATCGCGGCCGCCGCGGCCAGTCCGACGGCGAACGGCACGCTGGACGTCTCTGGGTCCACCACCGTCAACAGCAGTCGTGCCCGCTGGGCCAGGTCCAGCACGCCGGCGATGCCGACGACGATGCCGGCCGTCAGCGTCATCATCTCGAAGGCCCGACCGGCGGCAGTGACCGGGAAGCCGCTGATCGCGTCCTCCGTGGCGCTGACGAGCGCCAGCCCGGCCAGGAGCACCACGATCCCCGCGGCGACCACCAGCGAGCTGCGGACGTCGACGTCCCAGACGACGAGCAGGACGGCCACTCCCGTCGCCACCGCGGCACCGGCCGCCTGCTGGAAGAACGCCGGGACCCCACGTCGGCCGAGGACCCGCATGATCTGCTCGATCGCGGCCGTGGTCAGCGCCGCGACCAGGGCCACCAGCCACCCACCGCCGAGCTGGAAGCCGACGGCGCCCGCCACACCGGCCCAGCCCAGCGCGTGGATGCGGCGACGGTACGGGTGGGGGGCGGACACGACCTCATCCAGCCTGCGGTGTCCCTCCTCGATGTCCAGTCGGTCGGCCACGATCTCCCGCGCCAGGTCGGTGACCCCCTGGAGCCGGTTGTAGTCCATCCCCCGCATGTTCACGATGCGCATGGCGGTGAGCGGCACGGCATCGTCCCGGTCGAAGCTGACCGTCAGTGAGGTGAACGTCGCGTCGACCTGACAGCTGGTCAAGCCGTAGGCCGCTGCCACCCGCAGCACCGTGGCGGTCACGTCGGCCGCGGAGGCCCCCACGGCCAGCAACGACTCCCCGATGCGAAGGGCCAGGCCCAGGGCGGCGTAGGCCGTGACATCGTCCACCCGGCCCGGCTGGGCGCGCAGGCCGAATGGTGCCGTAGGAGGACCGGAGCCCCGGAGGGCTCGCCATGCCCGGTCCGGCAGACGGGCGTGGCGACGCGTGGGGAACCGGGAAGGAGGCACACATCGAGATTACGTAGAAATGACGAATCCACCGTCCCACGGACATTCAACTCACGTCGCGTAGGGACAGGGGCCGGTCGGCTTCGACAGTTGTCGTCACGCGTCGCTCCAAGTACACATGGACGTGAGTTACGACGGCATCGGGGTCCGCGCCCGTACCCCCGGATGCAGTTGCGACGCCGCGGGCTGAGCACCACGAACTTCTTCGAGGCCGGCGCGTTCCTCCGCGGCCGCGACGACGTCGACTCCCCCAACCTGCAGAACGAGTTCCTGCCCCTGACCCGCCGACTGCGCAACGGCCGCCTGGTGCCGGTGCCCGGCGTCCAGTTCTGGGTCGACCTGTCCGGACCGGCCAGCCGCGGCTCGGTCCGGCTCGCATCCGCCGATCCCGACGACGCACCGCTGACAGTCTTCAGTGGCCGAGGAGACCGCGGACTGGGCACGGCTGCACGGCTGGAGGACACGAGCAGGCCTCCCACGACGACCCGGGGAGGCCCGTTCGCGATGTTCAGCTGCCGAGGCGCTTGAGCTCGGGAAGCGCGCTCGCGATCTCCTCGAGGAGTGACTCGTCGCCGCGGAAGGGCTGGTCAGGACGGGGCCAGGTGAGGGCGACGTCGGTGAAGCCCAGATCCGCGGCGCGGCCGAGGTGGTCGCGCAGGTGCTCCACCGTGGTGGTGGTGGCCGTGCGAGATCCCATGTAGAGCATCCTGACGAACCCGGGCGGGCGCTGCGGGGCCTCGGCGAGGACGTCGTCCATCCGTCGTGCGGTGGCGCCGACCTCGGCCCACCACTCCGGGTCGGGCAGGGAGGTGTCAGCCGTCCCCAGGGTCACCCACCCGTCCCCGGGACCTCCCGGCGCGGACGCGGCGAAGCGCATTCCCCGGGGGCCGTCGGCCGCCACGAGGAACGGGGGCCGCGGGTCCTGCGCCGGGCCCGGGATCATCCGGGCGCCGACCGCGGTGTACCAGTCGCCGGACCAGTCCGTCACCGGCGAGGTCAGCAGCCGGTCGAGGAGGCCGCGGAACTCCACGAACCGGTCGAGGCGTTGCCGCGGGGACATGGCCACACCGCCGAGGACGGAGGCGTCGTACCCGGGGGCGCCCGCGCCCATGGCGACGGTCAGCCGACCTCCCGACATGACGTCGAGGGTCATCAGGTCCTTCGCGAGCGGTACGGGATGACGGAAGTTGGGCGTGGTGACCAGGGTGCCCAGCCGGATCCGGCTGGTGGCAAGGGCAGCGCCGGTGAGGGTCGGGACCGTCGCGTGCCAGGGACCGTCGGCCAGGCTGCGCCAAGCCAGGTGGTCGTAGATCCACGCGTGGTCGAAGCCGTAGGACTCCGCGCGCTGCCAGCGCTCCCGGTCGGCGGCCCAGTTCCGCTCGGGCAGGATGACGATCCCGATCCGCACCGGGTTCACCCGGGGCCGACGGGGCGGACGGCAGCGTCCGGCTCGGTCACCGGATGGTCAGCTCCCGGTAGGGCGTGCCCGACAGGACGCGCCCGAGACCCATCCGGCCCAGGTCGAGGGTCTGGAACGAACCGTGCAGGATCAGCTCGGCCAGCGCGCGGCCGACCGCCGGCGCGTGCATGAGCCCGTGCCCCGAGAAGCCGGTCGCGACGTAGTAGTTGTCGAGCTCGTCCCACCGGTCGAGGATCATGTTGCCGTCGAGCCGGTTCTGGTCGTAGTGCCCCGACCAGGTGGAGACCAGCTTCAGCTGGTCGGCCGCCGGCACCCGCTCGACGAGTGCCGGCCAGACGACGTCCTCGAACCACGACTTGTCGATGCTGAGGTCCCAGCCGCCCGGCGTCGAGAAGTCCACCAGCGCCGCGGTGAGGCCGGCCCCCTCGGGCCGGACGGCCAGCCCCCGCGGGTCCTTGATGAACGGATAGCCGGCGAAGGACGTGGTCGTCTCCACGTAGTGGTCGAAGCGCCGCATCGGCTCGACCGGGAGCTCCAGTCCGAGCTTCGCCGACAGCCCGGGACCCCACACCCCGGCGACGTTCACGACGGAGTCGGCGTGGACGGTCGACCCGGACTCGAGCCGGACGCCGGTGAGCCGCCGCCCCGTCCGGTCGAAGTCGACCGCCCGGTCCCGGAGGAACACGGCTCCCAGACGCCGGCTGCGCCGTTCCATGCCGCGGAGGAAGGCGGTCGGGTCCAGCCACCCGTCGCGCGGCGACAGCACCGCAGGGCCGAGGTCCTGGGTGGCGATCAGCGGATAGCGCTCCCCGACCTCGTCCGGCTCCAGCCAGACGGCCTCCACCCCCAGGGAGACCTGCTGCTCGAAGTCGGCCCGGAGCCGGGAGGACAGGTCGTTGTCGGTGATGAAGAGGTAGCCGTTGGGCCGCCAGCCCAGATCCGGGACCTCGTGGGGTTCGGCCGTCCCCGACGGCGGCGCCCAGTCGGCCCAGCCGTCGATGACCTCGTGGGTGTACCGGGACATCAGCACGTTCTCGGGACGGGAGAACAGCTGCCGTACCCCACCGCTCGCGAAGGAGGACGCCGCTCCGGAGTAGCCGGGATCGGGTTCGATGACGGCGACGGACAGGCCGGGCGCCTGGGTCAGCAGGTGCCAGGCCGTGGCACTGCCCATCACTCCCCCGCCGATCACGACGACGTCGTACCGCTGCCCCGCGGCCTCCACCGGGCTGGTCGGCTCCGAGTGCGCGTTGATGGTCCCGCTCCCCTCTCCTGGTGGGTCTTCGCTGCTGGGCCCGCTCACGGAGCCTGCGTCGGCTCGGTGAGCAGTTGCACCTCGTCCGGCGAGGCGTACGCGATGCCCTCCACTCCCCACTTCTCCAGGATCTCGGCGTACGTACCGTTGGCGACGATCTCCTTCATCGCAGCCGCCACGGCCGGGCCGAGCGCACTGCCGTCGGGGATCACGATCGCCTGCTCGACCGGCTCGTACACGAACTCCTGCAGCTCGAGCGGGAGGCTCTGGCTGTCGATGGAGTACGCGAGGGCGTCCTCGGTGGTCGCCGTGACCTCGATCCGCCCGTTGCTGACCGCGAGGTTCCGCGCACCGTCGTCGGGATAGGTCTGCAGCTGGATCGCCTCGAGGCCCGCCGCGGCGCACTCCTCGTTCGCTCCGTTGATCTGGTCGATGAAGTAGGAGCCGGCCTGGACCCCGACCGAGTGGCCGCACAAGTCCGTGGCCTGGCCGATCGTGATGCCGCTGCCCTCCTTGACGGCGAAGGCGGTGCCGATGCGGAACTCCGTCACGAAGTCCACCTGCTGGAGTCGGTCCTGGGTGACACCGAAGTCGGCACTCGACATGTCGTACCGGCCGCTGACCACTCCCGGGATGAGGGAGTCGAAGCTGCCGACGGGCACGTTGTCGAGCTCGACACCCATCACCTCGCTCAGCGCCAGGGCGATGTCGGGCTGGATGCCCACGAGGGTGTCCCCCTCCAGGAACTCCTGAGGCGGGAACGTGTTGTAGATGCCGTTCGTGATGGGCTGGTCCTTGAACTCTTCCGGCACCAGCGCCACGACGGAGTCGACCGGCTCCAGGTCCCACGTCGTGGTGACCATCGACCCCTCGGACGCCGCCTCGCCGCCGCCCTCACCACTGGCGGCGGGGTCGCCGCATCCGGCGAGCCCGAGTGAGCCGACGACGGTGGCGACCGCCAGGGGGGCGACCGACCGCCGGACCGCCTTGGATCGAGACATGCGTGTACCTCCTGTAGTGGTCCGCGCTCGTGTGGCGGACAGGTCGATGGGCCGGGACTGCTGGACCGGGCGGGGAGACCGGCTCAGAGAACTCGGGACAGGAAGTCCTTCGTCCGGGGCATCTGGGGGTTGAGCAGCACGTCCCGGGGGTGACCGCGTTCGACGACGACGCCGCCGTCCATGAAGAGCAACGAGTCGGCGACCTCGCGGGCGAAACCCATCTCGTGGGTCACGACGACCATGGTCAGGCCGTCGCGAGCCAGGGCCTTCATCACCTCGAGGACCTCACCGACGAGCTCCGGGTCGAGGGCGGACGTGGGCTCGTCGAAGAGCATGAGCCGGGGCTTCATCGCGAGCGCACGGGCGATGGCGACCCGCTGCTGCTGGCCCCCGGACAGCTGGCGCGGGTAGTTGTTCGCCTTGGCAGTCAGCCCGACGCGTTCCAGCAGCTGCATCGCGGTGGCCTTCGCTTCCGCCGCCGGCTGCTTGAGCACTCCGACCGGCGCCTCGATGACGTTCTGCAGCACCGTCATGTGCGGGAACAGGTTGAACGACTGGAACACCATGCCGATGCGCGCTCGCTGCGCCGCGAGCTGCTTCTCGGGGATGGTCACGTACCGGTGGCCGCGCTGCCGGTAGCCGACGAGCTCGCCGTCGAGCTCGACCCGCCCCCCGTCGATCTCCTCCAGGTGGTTGAGGCTGCGCAGCAAGGTGCTCTTCCCCGAGCCGGAGGGGCCGATGATGCACATGACCTCGCCGCGGAGAACGGTGAGATCCACACCCTTGAGCACCTCCACGAGGCCGAAGCGCTTGCGGATGCCGGTGGCCCGGAGCACGACCTCGCGCTCGGCGAGTGGGGTGTCGGCTGACGTGGGAACTGCGGCGGCCATCATGCGCTCCCGGCAGTCGAGGTCTGGACGCGTCCGCGGACGTCGGCGACGGCGCGCTGGAGTTTCTGCCACGGGGTGAGCGGGAGCTCCCGGCGTCCGCCGCGGGCGTAGCGCCGCTCGATGTAGTACTGGATGACGCTGAGGACACTGGTCACGATGAGGTACCAGATGCTGGCGACGATCAGCAGCGGGATGGTCTGGAAGGTCTGGTTGTAGATCTGCTGGGTCGTGTAGAGCAGCTCGGCCGTCGACGTGACGCTCACCAGGGCGGTCGACTTCAGCATGCCGATCACCTGGTTGCCCGTGGGCGGCACGATCACCCGCATCGCCTGCGGCAGGACGATCCGCCGCATCACGCGGGAGCTGCGCATGCCCAGGGCCACGGCCGCTTCGTGTTGCCCCTGGTCGACCGAGACGATGCCGCCCCGGACGATCTCGGACATGTACGCGCCCTCGTTGAGGGCCAGTCCCAGCAACGCGGCGACGAACGGCGTGATCACGACGTTGGCGTCACCGGACCACAACGTCGGCCCGATCAGCGGGATGCCCAGGTCGATGGTCGGGAAGAGAGCCGCAAGGTTGTACCAGAAGATGATCTGGACCAGCAGCGGCGTCCCCCGGAAGAACCAGGTGTACGCCCACGCGACCGAGGACAGGATCCGGATCGGCGACAGCCGCATGACCGCGGTCAGGATCCCCAGCAGAATGCCGAAGAACATCGCCAGGACGGTCAACTCGAGAGTGACGAGAAGACCGCGGAGGACCCGCGTACTGAAGAAGTAGTCGGCCACCACGTCCCACTGGAGATTGGGGTTGGTGACGAGCGTCTTGACGAGGCCGGCCAGGCACAGACCGACGAAGACGACGAGGACCCACCAGCCCGGGTGCTGGCGGTGGGCGACGCGGACGTCGTCCTTTGCCTCCGCCGGCTGCGACGGACTGCTCACAATGGTGCTCATTGCGCGGTCGCCAGCTGCAGAATTCTCAGCATCGATCTCTCCCATCGCCGGACCGATTCGGCGCAGATGCACCGAAATGAGCCCCCGAGCCCGCGTCCACATGCATCTCAGATGTGAACTGGATCATGTTCGGCGAAGCGTACGCAGCCGCGATGTGCGCGCAGCACCATTGCGTGTAGGACAGTTCTGCCCATTGCTTCGACAGCCGTCGAAAGGCGATACGAGCGCAACGCCCGACGTGGTGCGCTCACCGGGAGCCGGCGCCGCCGAGGTCGGGGACCACCGGACGGCGAGGGCGCGACGTCCCGAGGCGACCGGCGTCGCTCGACCACCGGGCCCGGAGAGGGCCTTCCTACCTACCTTCGCCACCTCGGCGATCGGCCGACCGACCGGACGGGACAGGACCGCGACCTCACGGCCGGAGGGCGCGGGAAGGGCGTGCCGCCCCGCGTGACCGGAACAGGCGTCCGCCCGCTCGTACCTGCGTCGGTCACTTCTGGGGCCCATGTGACCCGGGGTCCACGAGCCCCGGGCCGCGATCGACAAGTGTCGAACCTGACGGGTGTCCCGTCATACGGGTGGAGGTAGGCGGCGGTGGTGGAGCCATGGAAACGTCCCGCTCCCGGGCGGGCGCTGCCTCACTACCGACTGCTGGACCAAGCCGCTCGAGTGGAGATCCCGACCACAGGTCGGGCCGTCCTGGCCCTCGATGCCTCGCCGAACCGACGTGAAGGTGCGACATGGTGACCGATCCCCTGCTGGAGCCCTTCCAGCTCAAGCACCTGCGGCTGCGCAACCGCGTCGTCAGCACCAGCCACGAGCCGGCGTACGCGGAGGACGGCCTGCCGAAGACGCGGTACCAGCTCTACCACGAGGAGAAGGCCAAGGGCGGCATCGCGCTGACCATGATCGGCGGATCGGCCAACGTCGCGATCGACTCGCCGTCCACGTTCGGCCAGATCTACCTCGGCGACGACGCCGTCATCCCGCACTTGCAGGCGCTCGCCGACCGCGTGCACGGTCATGGTGCCGCGGTCATGAGCCAGATCACCCACATGGGGCGGCGTGCCGGGTGGGACCAGGCCGACTGGCTGCCCACGGTCTCGTCGTCGCCCCTGCGCGAGCCCGCACACCGCAGCTTCCCCAAGGCGGTCGAGGACTTCGACATCCGACGGATCGTCAGCGGCTTCGGCGAGGCGGCACGCCGGTGCAAGGACGGTGGCCTGGACGGCGTGGAGATCAGCGCCTACGCCGGTCACCTCATCGACCAGTTCCTGTCGCCACGGATGAACCAGCGCACCGACCGCTACGGCGGCAGTTTCGACAACCGGCTCCGGTTCGCCTTCGAGGTGCTCGAGCGCGTCCGCGGCGCGGTGGGCGACGACTTCATCGTCGGCGTGCGGATGAGCGCTGCCGAGAACGCGGCCGGTGGCCTCACGCACGACGACGCCATCGCGTTCGGTCAACGCCTGGCGGCCTCCGGCCTCGTCGACTTCATCTCCCTCGCCGTCGGCGCCGCGTCGACCGATGCGGAGCTCGCCCGGCAGGTCCAGCCGCTCGGCACTCCGCTCGGCGGCTACCTGCCCATGGTCGGCGCGTTCAAGGAGAAGGTGGATCTCCCGCTGATGCACGCCGGTCGGATCACCGACCTGCCCACCGCCCGTCATGCGCTGCGCGAGGGGTACGTCGACCTCGTCGGCATGGTGCGCGCGCACATGGCCGATCCGCACATCGTGCGCAAGCTCGAGGCCGGCGATGAGGACCGCATCCGTCCCTGCGTCGGTGCGTCGTACTGCCTCAACCGGATCTACGTCGGCCTGGACGCACTCTGCCTGCACAACCCCGCCACCGGCCGGGAGGAGCTCATCCCCCACATCGCGCCGGCCGCACCCCGGCGCAAACGGGTCGTGGTCGTCGGCGGCGGCCCCGGAGGCCTGGAGGCAGCCCGGGTCAGTGCCGAGGCGGGCCACTCCGTGACGCTGCTCGAGGCCGCGAGCGAGGTCGGCGGCCAGATCAGACTGGCCGCCCGGGCCTCTGAGCGGCAGATGGAGCTGCTGAGCATCGTGCAGTGGCTGGAGGCCGAGGTCCGCAAGCTGGGGGTGACCGTCCGGGTCAACACCTACGCCGAGGCGGCCGACGTCCTCTCGCTCGACCCGGACGTCGTCTTCGTCGCCACGGGTGGCGTGCCCGCGATCCCGGCACCCCTGCGCGAGGACCTCGTCGTCTCCACCTGGGACGTCCTGTCCGGCGACGTGCGTCCCGGGCGGCGCGCGCTCGTGTTCGACGACCACGGCACCGACCACGCGCTCGGCGTCACCGAGCGCCTCGCCGCCACCGGGGCGGAGGTGGAGCTCGTCACCCCGGATCGGCTGGTGGGCCAGGAGGTGATCGGCACCCTGTACCCGGCGTACCTGGAGGCCTTCTACCGTGCCGGTGTCCGCCTCACTCCCGACCACCGACTCCAGGACGTCCGCCGTGGCCCCGACGGGCTGGTCGCGGTGCTCCGGAACGAGTACACCGGGGACACGGTCGAGCGGGTCGTCGACCAGGTCGTCGTCGAGCACGGGACCGTGCCCAACGACGAGGTGTACCTCGAGCTCCGGGACGGTTCGTCCAACGGCGGCGAGATCGACCTCGACGCCTTCGTCCACGCCGCACCGCAACCCGAGACGTCCGACCCCGCCGGGCGCTACCAGCTGTTCCGGCTCGGCGATGCCGTCGCCAGCCGCAACATCCACGCTGCTGTCCTCGATGCCCGCCGGCTCGCACTCTCCATCTGACCGACACCGGCGGCAGCTCGCCGCCCTGCGCTTCTTCCTGCTCTCCCTCGTCACCACCTCCTGAGAGGGGTCCTGTCATGGACGCCGTCACCCGTGTTCCCGCGCCGCTCAACGAGCCGGTGCTGACCTACGCGCCCGGTTCGCCGGAGCGCGCCGCCCTGCAGGCGCGGTTGCCGCAGCTGGCCGGTGAGCAGATCGAGCTGACCGCCACGATCGACGGCGTGCAGCGGATGGCCGCCGGGGAGAAGTTCGAGGTGGTCCAGCCGCACCGGCACACCGCCGTGCTGGGCACGTCGGCGCACGCGACGCACGCCGACGCCGAGCAGGCCGTGCGCGCCGCGAAGCAGGCGGCGCCGGCGTGGGCCGAGCTGTCCTTCGACGACCGCGCGGCGGTGTTCCTGCGCGCCGCGGACCTGCTGGCCGGGCCGTGGCGGCAGACGCTGAACGCCGCCACCATGCTCGGGCAGAGCAAGACCGCGGTCCAGGCCGAGATCGACGCCGCCTGCGAGCTGATCGACTTCTGGCGGTTCAACGTGTCCTTCGCCCGGCAGATCCTGGCCGAGCAGCCCGAGTCCTCACCCGGGGTGTGGAACCGGACCGACCACCGCCCGCTGGAGGGGTTCGTCTACGCGGTCACCCCGTTCAACTTCACCGCGATCGCCGGCAACCTGCCCACCGCGCCGGCGCTGATGGGCAACACCGTGGTCTGGAAGCCCGCCCCCACCCAGCAGTTCGCCGCGCACCACCTGATGCGGCTGCTGGAGGCCGCCGGCCTGCCCCCGGGCGTGATCAACATGGTCACCGGCGACGGGATCCCCGTCTCGGAGGTGGCGCTGGCCGACCCGGACCTGGCCGGCATCCACTTCACCGGCTCGACCGCGGTGTTCCAGCAGCTGTGGCGCACGGTGGGGGCCAACATCGACCGCTACCGGGGCTATCCGCGGATCGTCGGGGAGACCGGCGGCAAG
>NZ_JALPKQ010000060.1:0-29679 GCF_051383655.1 Geodermatophilus sp. CPCC 205761 | reverse complement strand
ACGGCCTGCCGGTCCCGCCGGGTACCCCGCCGGCCCGGCTGCCGGTGCGCGACGACGCGGCCGACGCCCAGGCCGTGCTGACCGCGCTGGCCGTCCTCGTCCAGCGGCGCAGCCGGCCGGCGTGGGCGGCGATCGACCTGGTCGGCGGCGGGTGCACCCAGGCGCAGGCCGCCGCCCGGCTGGGGGTGTCCCGGCAGGCGGTGGGCCAGCGGCTGGCCGCCGGCATGTGGGAGCTGGAACGGGAGCTGCGGCCCACCGCCGCCCGGCTCCTGGCCCGCGCGGAGGGCTGAGCCGGACGCCGCCGTCGCGCGGTGATCTCCGGGCGGCGAGAATGGGAAGCGCCACCGTCCGCCCCTCCCTGGGAGAGCCCGTGCCCGAACCGTCCGCCACCGGTGGTGCCCACAACACCGAGCTGCTCGGCGTCTACACCAACGACCACCTCGCGGCGGCCACCGGCGGCGTCGAGCTGGTCGGCCGCATGCTCGGCCAGCACCGCGGCGGCCCGTACGAGGCCCGGCTCACCGAGCTGCTCGCCGAGCTGCGCGAGGAGCGGTCCGCGCTGCGCGGTCAGATGGAGTCCCTCGGCCTGCCGGTGCGCCAGTACAAGCAGGTCGGCACCTGGATCGCCGAGAAGCTGTCGCGGGCCAAGCTGAACGGGCACCTGCTGTCCCGGTCCCCGCTCAGCGACCTCGTCGAGTTCGAGTTCATCGCCACCGCGGTGCTGGCCAAGCGGGCCGGGTTCGAGACGCTGCGCGCGCTGGCCGAGACCGACGCCCGCGTGGACGCCGGGCTCTTCGACCGGCTGATCGCCCAGGCCGACAAGCAGCACCACTGGCTCGCCGACGCCCGCCGCGAGGTCGCCGCGCGGGTCTTCGGGGGGTCGCCGGAGGCCGCGGACGCCGCCGCCGACACCTGACCGGGCGGCGGCCCGCGGGCCCCGGTAGAAACCCGGGCATGTGCCACGACACCGACAGCCGACCGCCCGCCCCGCCGCGCTCCGGCGAGGTGACCGAGCGCGGCACGCTGACCCTCACGGCCGCTGACGGCACCGAGTTCGCGGCCGCCTACGCGGCGCCCGCCGGCCCGGCGCGGGCCGGCGTCGTCGTGCTCCCCGACATCCGGGGCCTGCACCCGTACTACGTCGCGCTGGCCGAGCGGTTCGCGGAGGCCGGCCTCCCGGCGCTGGCCCTCGACTACTTCGGCCGGACGGCGGAGCTGCCGCCGACCGGCACCCGCGAGCAGGACTTCGACTGGCAGACCCACATCCCGCAGACGACGCCGGACGGCGCGGACGCCGACGTCGCCGCGGCGATCGGCTACCTGCGCGAGCGCACCCGGCCCGACCTCCCGGTGATCACCGTCGGGTTCTGCTTCGGCGGCAGCCACTCGTGGCGGCTGGCCGGCAGCGACCTCGACCTGGCCGGCTGCATCGGCTTCTACGGGCGGCCGTCGATGGTCGGCGACGTCCGGGCCACCCGGCCGACGCTGATGGTCATCGCCGGTGCCGACGCCGCGACGCCGGTGGAGGAGCAGCTGGCGCTGGCCGAGCGGCTGCGCGAGGGCGGCGGGCAGGTCACCACCGCGGTCTACGACGGCGCGCCGCACTCCTTCTTCGACCGGGCGTACGGGGACTGGGCCGACGCCTGCGCCGACGTCTGGCGGCGGGTGCTCCAGCTCGCCGACGAGGTGGCCGCCGGCTGACCGGCCCGGCCCGTGCCCGGGCCCGCCTAGTCTCGACCGGGTGAGCCACGAGCAGGGGATCGACCCGGACGTCATCGAGCTGGCCGGCCGGGTCTTCGACCTGGCCCGCGGCGGGCGCACCGAGGAACTGGCCGCCTACGTCGACGCGGGCGTGCCGGCCACCCTGACCAACGACAAGGGCGACACGCTGCTGATCCTGGCGGCCTACCACGGGCACCCGGAGACCGTCGCCGCGCTGCTGGCCCGCGGCGCCGACCCCGGCGCGGTCAACGACCGCGGCCAGACCGCGCTGGCCGCCGCCGTCTTCAAGCAGTCGGCCGAGACGGTGCGCGCGCTGCTCGCCGCCGGGGCCGACCCCGACGCCGGCGGGCCCACCGCGCGGCAGACCGCGGCGTTCTTCGACCTGCCGCAGATGACCGCCCTGCTGGAGGACGCCGGTTCCTGATCCGGTCCGGCGGGGCATGTCAGGCTGGGCCGGACACCGCGGCGCCGCACGGGGGGAGGGCGGAGGTCAGATGGTCGCGCAGCAGCACCTCTCCGGGGACACCGGCGCGGGGGAACCGGGCCGCCCGGCGGGGGCCACCGCGCTGACCGCCGGTGACGCCGCCGTGGTCGAGGACGCCGCCGTCCGCGGGCCCGATGCCCCGGAGGCGGCCGGCCCCGCTGCCGATCCGGCGCGACCGGAGGAGACCGTGGGCCCGCCGACCGCCGGGTTGCCGCGCTGGCTGGTCCTGCTCGTCGGTGGCGCCGCCGCCACGGTGGCGATCGCCGGGGTGCGGTCGATCGCCTGGCTGGTCGGGCCGGTGCTGCTGGCGCTCGTCGTCGTCATCGCGCTCATGCCGGTGCAGCGGTTCCTGCAGCGCCACGGCTGGCCCCGCTGGGCGAGCGCCACGGTCCTGCTGGTGCTGGTGTGGAGCATCCTGCTGGCGTTCGTGGCGCTGCTGGTGGTCTCGATAGCCCAGTTCGCCAACCTCCTGCCCGACTACGCCGGCGACGCGGAGCGGCTGATCGCCTCGGTGGTCGAGGACCTCAACGACCGCGGCATCGTGTCCGGCCAGCTCTCCGACCTCGTCTCGCAGTTCGACTACAGCCAGCTGGTCGGGGTGGCCACCGGTCTGCTGGCCCGGATCAGCGACGCCGCGACCACGCTCGTGCTGCTGCTGGCGGCCATCGTGTTCCTCGCCATCGAGTCCGGCGGCTTCGGCCGCCGGCTGGGGATGATCGCCGCCGAGCGCCCGCACCTGCCGATCGCGCTGGGCATGTTCGCCCGCGGCACCCGCAGCTACCTGCTGGTGAGCACCGTGTTCGGCGCGATCGTCGCCGTCTTCGACACGATCGCGCTGTACGTCATCGGCATCCCGCTGCCGGTGCTGTGGGGGCTGCTGTCGTTCATCACCAACTACGTGCCCAACATCGGGTTCGTCCTCGGCCTGGTGCCGCCGGCGATCCTCGCACTGCTCGGCGGCGGCTGGACGGAGTTCTGGATCGTCGTCGCGGTCTACGCCCTGCTGAACTTCGTCGTCCAGACGCTGATCCAGCCGCGCTTCGTCGGCGACTCGGTCGGGCTGTCGATGACCGTCACCTTCGTGGCGCTGCTGTTCTGGGGCTGGGTGCTCGGCGCGCTCGGCGCGCTGCTGGCCATCCCGCTGACGCTGCTGGTGAAGGCGATGCTGGTCGACGTCGACCCGCGCGGGCACTGGCTGGACGCGCTGCTGCGGGAGGAGCCGCGGGCGCCCCGGACCAGCCGCGCCCGGCAGCGGGCGCAGGCCCGGCGGGCGGCGCTGGCCTCGGTCCGGGCGCTGCACCCGCACCTGCCCGGCCGGCGGCACTCCGAGCACGGAACGCCCGGCCGGGACCGGAGTGTCAGCCCCCCGGAGGAGGGTGTGCCCAGGTCGGACGCACCGTCCGGCGAGACGCTCAGGGAGGCGCGATGAAGGGCGACCGCGTGGAGGTCGTGATCGAGGCCGGGGGTACGACGCGCACGTACGACATCGAGGCGACCCGCGCCGGGCGGCGGGTGGACGTGACGCACGGCCGTGGCCTCGTGGAGGTCACCGAGAGCACCCGCGGCGGCACCCCGGTCCGCACCGCACGGTTCATGGCCGGCCGGGTGCTCGCGCTCGTCGAGCACCCGGCGCCGCGGCGCGCTCCGGACGACGACGCAGCGGTGACCCCGCTGCGGCAGTCGGCCTGACGACGGCCCGTCCCGCCACCGCAGGCGGGAACGCGGCACGCCGCGGCACTCGCGCCGGGTGGGTGCGGTAGAACCTGAGCTCCGCTCTCCCGTCCTCCCGGAGGTCCTGCCGTGCTGGCCAGCATCGGATACGCCGTCGCCTACACGGGGGTCGGCATCGTCCTGCTGACCCTCGGGTTCGTCGTCCTCGACCTGCTCACCCCCGGGAAACTGGGCCGGCAGATCCACGAGGAGCGGTCGGTGAACGCCGGGCTCGTCCTCGCGACCGGCTTCCTCGGGCAGGGCGCGGTGGTGTTCGCCGCGATCTGGACCAACGCCACCAGCGGTTTCGGCGAGGCGCTGCTGTACACGGTCGTCTTCGGGGTGCTGGGCGTGCTGCTGCAGGCGGTCGCCTTCGTCGTCCTGGACCTCATCACCCCCGGCAAGCTCGGTGCGCACGTCACCGAGGTGCCCTTCCACCCGGCCAGCCTGGTGCTGGCCTCGGTGCAGCTGTCGGTGGCGGCCATCGTCGTCGCCTCGATCTGGCCCTGAGTCGCCTCGATCCGGCCTGCCCGCCGCGCCCGCGACCCGCCGGGGGCTACCGGTCGGTAGGTCCGGCGTCTCCCGCACGTACCGTGTCGGGAAGCGCACCGGAAGGCGCAGCGAACGAGAGGAACAACACAGATGAGCGAGTCGAGCAGCACCGGCGCCCGCGTGGCGATCGTGACCGGGGCCGCCCGTGGCATCGGCGCGGCCACCGCCCTGCGCCTGGCCCGGGACGGGTTCGCCGTGGGCGTCCTGGACCTGGACGAGGTCGCCGGCAAGGACACCGTGCAGGCGATCGAGGCCGCCGGTGGGCGCGCCCTGGCGGTCGGGACCGACGTCAGCGACGCCGAGCAGGTCGAGGCGGCGGTCGCCCGGATCGCGGCCGAGCTGGGCGCCCCCACGGTGCTGGTGAACAACGCCGGCGTCATCCGCGACAACATGCTGTTCAAGATGACCGAGTCCGACTGGGACGTGGTCATGAACGTGCACCTGCGGGGCGCCTTCCTCATGACCCGCGCGGTGCAGAAGCACATGATCGACGCGAAGTGGGGCCGGATCGTCAACCTGTCGAGCACCTCGGCGCTGGGCAACCGCGGCCAGGCCAACTACTCGGCGGCCAAGGCCGGCCTGCAGGGCTTCACCAAGACCCTCGCGATCGAGCTGGGCAAGTTCGGCGTCACCGCCAACGCGATCGCCCCCGGGTTCATCCAGACCGACATGACCCGGGCGACCGCCGAGCGGATCGGCATCCCCTTCGAGGACTTCCTGGCCGGCGCGGCCAAGGAGATCCCGGTGCAGCGGGTCGGCCAGCCCGAGGACATCGCGCACCTGGTCTCCTTCCTCGTCAGCGAGGGCGCCGGCTTCGTCTCCGGCCAGGTCGTCTACGCGGCGGGCGGTCCCAAGGCGTAACAGCGGGACCTGCAGGGGGCCGGGCCCGGCCGGGAGTGTTCCCGGCCGGGCCCCGCGGCGTGCCGGGGCATGACACCGCGGGCGGCGGCGTTGCAGGGAGCGTGTTGACCGACCCTCCCGCCCCCCGCCACTCGCCGGCTCGCAGCGGGCCCCAGGGCCTGCGCCTGGCCCTCCTCGGTGACTCCCTCGCGTACGGCTCCGGCGCGACCCGGACGCAGGACACCCTGGGCCCGCGGCTGGCCGGCGCACTGGACGCCGCGGGGTACGACGTCGAGCTGCACGTGCTCGCCGTCCCCGGCGCGGTCTCCCGGGACCTGGCCGCACAGGTGCGCCGCACCGTGCCCCTGGCGGCCGACCTCGCCGTCGTGCTGGTGGGCGCCAACGACCTCGCCCGGCTGGTGCCCCCACCCCGGGCGGCCGCCGCCCTGGGGAGCGCGCTGCAGGACCTGCTGGCGTCCGGCACCGACGCCGTCGTCGTCCCGGCGCCGGACATGTCGTCGGTCCCGTTCGTGCCGCCGGCGTACCGGCCGCTGGTGCGGGCGGCCTCCGCCCGGCTGCAGCAGGAGCAGGCCGCGGCCGCCCGGGCCGCCGGCGCCCTGGTCGCCCCGATCTCCGAGACCGTCGGGACGGCGTTCGCCACCGACCCGTCGCTGTTCTCCGCCGACCGCTTCCACCCCTCCTCGGCGGGCTACGCCGTGATCGCCGAGGCGCTGGTGCCGCACGTGGTGGCCGCCGCGCACGCCCGCCGGGACGGCGCCGCCGCCTGAGGTCCGCGAGGGCTCACCCCGCGAGCGGCTCGGACCGCAGCTCGCGGGGCTCGGCGAAGCGGGTGAGCACCGGCCCCAGCACGGCGAGCACCAGCACGTAGCCGGTCGCCACCGGTCCCAGGTCGGTCACCCCGGAGGCCACGGCCAGCCCGGCGATGACGATGGAGAACTCGCCGCGGGCGACCAGCGCGGTCCCGGCCCGCAGGCGCCCGGGCACGCCGACGCCGTCGCGCCGGGCGGCGAACCAGCCGGTGGCGATCTTGGTGACCGTGGTGACGGTCGCCAGGGCCAGGACGGCGGGGAGTACGGGCAGCACCGCCTCCGGGTCGGTGGACAGCCCGAAGGCGACGAAGAAGGTCGCGGCGAACAGGTCCCGCAGCGGGCCGAGGAGGACGCGGACCCGCGCGGCGAAGGATGCCGGCAGTGCCAGCCCGACCAGGAACGCGCCGACCGCGGCCGAGACGCCCAGCGACTGGGCCAGCCCGGCGACGAGCAGGGTGAGCCCGACCAGCCGCAGCAGCACCTGCTCGTCGTCGGCGGAGGCCAGCAGCCGGCCCAGCCGGTGGCCGTGCCGCCGGGCGGCCAGCAGCACCAGGAGCACCGCGCCGACGGCCAGCCCGATGCCCCCGACCGCCGCGGCGGGTCCGCCCCCGGCCAGCGCGACGACCAGCAGCGGCAGGAACAGCGCCATCGCCAGGTCCTCGAGCACGAGCACCGACAGCACCGCCGGCGTCTCGCGGTTGGCCAGCCGGCCCAGGTCGCCGAGCAGCCGGGCGACGATGCCGGAGGAGGAGATCCAGGTGATCCCGGCCAGGGCCAGCGCACCTTCCCAGGGCAGCCCGAGCAGCAGCCCGGCCAGGAACCCCGGCGGCGCGTTGAGCAGCAGGTCCACCCCGCCGGAGGGCCCGTGCCGGCGCAGCGAGGCGAACAGCTCGTCGGCGGAGAACTCCAGGCCGAGGGTCAGCAGCAGCAGGACGACGCCGATCTCGGCGGCGGCCTCGATGAACGGCTGCGCCGTGGCCAGCGGGACGAGCCCGCCGTCGCCCAGCGCGAGCGCGGCCACCAGGACGAACGGCACGGGCGAGAGGCCCACCCGGCGGGCCAGCAGTCCCAGCACGGACAGGCCCAGGAACAGCAGGCCCAGCTCGACGAGGAGCGCGGCGACGTGGTCCACCGTGTCCGCCGGTCAGGCCGCTCCGGTCAGGCGCCGTTCGAGCTGCTCGAGGCCGGCCTGCGAGCCGATGGCGACCAGCACGTCGCCGGCCCGCAGCGGGTCGGCCGGCCCGGGGGAGGGGACGACGTCGGTGTCGCGCACGATCGCCACGATCGAGCAGCCGGTGAGGGTGCGGGCGCGGGTGTCGCCGAGCGGGCGGCCCGCGAACGGGGAGTCCGGCGGCACCGGGAACCGGCCCGACTCCAGCCCCGGCACCTCCCGCGACAGGTCGGCGAAGCGCTGGGTCAGCCGCGGCGCGCCGAGCACCTCGGCGACGGCGTCGACCTCCTCGGCGTCGAGGCGGATGACACTGCGGGCGCGGTCGGGGTCGCGGCGGTCGTAGACGGCCACCTCCGCCGACCCCTCCCGCCGGACGACGATCGCGAGGAGGTCACCGGCGCGGCTCTGCAGCCGGTACCGCACGCCGACGCCGGGCAGCAGGGTCTCCTCGAGGTCCACCGGCGCATCGTGGCAGACCCGCGGGTCACCGCCCGGGGGCCGGCCGCCTGGCGGCCAGGAGCTCGGCGAGGTGCAGCGCGCGCCGGCCGGCCAGCTGGTCGAGCTGGGTGCGGCAGGAGAACCCGTCGGCCAGGACGACGGCGTCCGGCCCGGCCGCCGCGACGGCGGGCAGCAGCTGCTGCCCGGCGATGGCCACCGAGACCTCGTGGTGCCCGCGCTCGACACCCCAGTTGCCGGCCAGCCCGCAGCAGCCGCCGAGCCGGCGCACGGTCGCTCCGGCGTCCCGCAGCAGCCGCTCGTCGGGGGCCCAGCCGAGGACGGCAGCGTGGTGGCAGTGCGGCTGGGCGACCACCTCGACCCCGGCCAGGGACGGCGGTGTCCAGCCCGGCGTCTCGCGCAGCAGCTCGGCCAGGGTCCTGGTGCCGGCCGCGACCCGGGCCGCGTCCGGGCCGGGTACCAGCTCGAGCGCCTCCCCGCGGAGCACCGCGGTGCACGACGGCTCGACGCCGACGATCGGCACGCCCGCGTCGGCCAGGGGGGCGAGCAGCGCCACGGTGCGGTCCAGCGTGCGCCGGGCGGCGTCCAGCTGGCCGGTGGTGATCCAGGTCAGGCCGCAGCAGGCCTCGGCCGGCGGCACCTGGACCCGGTACCCGGCGTCCTCCAGGACGGCGGCCGTCGCCGCGGCGACCTCCGGGGCGAAGTGGTCGGTGAACGAGTCGACCCACAGCGCGACCGGCCGGCCCTCCCCGGACACCGGGCGCGCGGCCCAGCTCTGCCGGAAGGTGCGCGGCGCGAAGGCGGGCAGGCTGCGGCGCTGGTCGACGCCGGCGCCCCACCTGGCCAGCCGGCCGCCCAGCCGGGACGTCATGACGGCGTTGACCAGCCGCGGCGCGCGGGCGGCCAGGTCGGCCCACCGGGGGAGCCGGCCGAGCGTGTAGTGCGAGCGCGGCCGCAGCCGGCGCCGGTACGACTGGTGCAGCACCTCGGCCTTGTACGCGGCCATGTCCACGCCGGTCGGGCAGTCCCGCGAGCAGCCCTTGCAGGACAGGCACAGGTCGAGGGCGGCGTGCACCTCGGGGGAGCGCCAGTCGCGCACCGGCCCGCCGGGGGCCAACATCTCCTGCAGCACCCGGGCGCGACCGCGGGTGGTGTCCTTCTCCTCCCGCGTCGCCGGCCAGGACGGGCACATGACCCCGCCGGCGGCCTGCAGGTCGGCCCGGCACTTGCCGACGCCGGTGCAGCGGTGCACCGCGGCGGAGAAGTCACCGCCGTCGTGCCGGTAGGCCAGCGCCAGGACCGGCCGATCGGATGTCGGACGGCGCGGCGCGGCGGCCACCCGGATGTCGTCCTCGACCCGCGCCGGGCGCACGAGGACGCCGGGGTTGAGCACGTCGTCCGGGTCGAACAGCCCCTTGACCCGCTCGAACAGCCCGAGCACCCCGGGGGAGTACATGGCCGACAGCAGCTCGCTGCGCGCCCGGCCGTCGCCGTGCTCGCCGGACACCGACCCGCCGAAGCGGGCCACCAGCGCGGCGGCGTCGGTGACGAAGGCGCGGTAGGCCGCCCGCCCCCGGTCCTCGCCGCGCCCCAGCGGGAAGTCGATCCGCACGTGCACGCAGCCGTCGCCGAAGTGGCCGTAGGGGACGCCCTGCAGCCCGTGCTGGTCCAGCAGCGCCTCGAAGCCGCGCAGGTACGTGCCCAGGTGCTCGACCGGGACGGCGGCGTCCTCCCAGCCGGCGTGCGCCGGGCGGCCGTCGGAGGTGCGCGCGGCCAGCCCGGCGCCGTCCTCCCGGATCCGCCAGATCGCGGCGGTCTCGGCCGGGTCGGTGACCACCAGCGAGTCCAGGGCGCCGGCGTCGGCGAGCACGCCGTCGGCCTTGGCGACCACCTCGGCGACCGTGTCCCCGGTCAGCTCGACGATGAGCCAGCCGTCCCCGCGGGGCAGGTCGGGCACCACGGCGGCGGGCACGTCGCGCAACCGCTGCACGATCCGCTGGTCCAGGCCCTCGCAGGCGGTCGGCCGGTGCCGCAGCAGTGCCGGGGTCGCGTCGGCGGCGTCGGCCATCGACGGGTAGCCGAGCACGACCAGCCCGCGGTAGGGGGCGTCGGCGACCAGCCGCACCGTCGCGCCCAGCACCAGCGCCAGCGTGCCCTCGCTGCCGACCAGGGCCTTGGCCACGTCGGCGCCGCGCTCGGGCAGCAGGTGCTCCAGCGAGTAGCCCGACACCTGGCGGCCGAAGCGGCCGAGCTCGGTGCGGATCGGCCCGAGGTTGTCCCCGACCAGCCGGCGCAGCTCCCCGAGCACCCCGGGGGCAGAAGTGGCCATCTCTGCCCCCACGGACAGCCGCTCGCCGCCGCCGGTGACGACGTCGAGGCCGACCACGTTGTCCGACGTGCGGCCGTAGCCCAGCGCCCGCGACCCGCAGGCGTTGTTGCCGATCATCCCGCCGACCGTGCAGCGGTTGTGCGTGCTCGGGTCGGGCCCGAAGCGCAGGCCGTGCGGCCGGGCGGCGGCCTGCAGCGCCGCCTGGACCACGCCGGGGTCGACGACCGCCGTCCCCGCCTCCGGGTCGATGGCCCGCACCCGGGACAGGTGGCGGCTGGTGTCGACCACGACGCCGGGGCCGACCGCGTTGCCGGCGATCGAGGTCCCGGCGCCCCGGGCGGTGAGGGGCACGCCGAGCTCGCGGCAGACGGCCAGCGCCGCCTCGATCTCGTCGGGGTGCCGGGGCCGCACCACCGCCCGCGGCAGCACGCGGTACAGCGAGCCGTCGGAGGAGTACAGCGCGCGGGCCAGGCCGGAGCCGTCGACGTCGGCGAGGCCGGCCCGGCGCAGCCCGTCGAGGAGGTCGGCGTCGGAGGGGGCGGCTGCGGTCACCCCGCCAGTCTCGGCCCGCGGCCGGAACGAGGGCGAACGGGGGGTCAGGAGGTCGGGTGCTGCTCGACGTCGGGGAGGTGGGTGCGCGCCCACAGCGCGGCCGACGTGCGGTCCCGGACGCCGATGCGCTGGAAGACGCTGGTCAGGTGCGCCTTCACGGTGCCCTCGCGGATGCCCAGGACGCGGGCGATCTGCTTGTTCGCCAGACCGCGGCCGACCAGGGCGAGCACCTCCTGCTCGCGTTCGGTGAGCTCCGCGGCGCGGGCCGGGCTGCGGCGCGCGTGCAGCACGGTGCGGGCCACCCGAGGGTCGAGCGGGGAGTGCCCGCGCGCGGTGGAGCGGATCGCGGCCAGCAGGTCGGCCGGCTCGGTGTCCTTGAGCACGTACCCGCTCGCGCCGGCGTCCAGCGCCTCCATCACCCGCTGCTGGTCGGAGAAGGAGGTCAGCACCAGCACCTCCACGTCCGGGTGCTCCTCGACGATGCGCCGGGTCGCCTCCACGCCGTCCATCACCGGCATGGAGAGGTCCATGAGCACCACCTGCGGCATCAGCCGGGCCACCTCCTCCAGCGCCTCGGCGCCGTCGGCGGCGGCGCCGACGACCCGCATGTCCGGGGCCCCGGCGATCAGGCCGGCCAGGCCCGACCGCATGAGCGCGTGGTCGTCGACGACCAGGACGTCGATCACGGGTGCGGTACCTCCAGGCGCAGGCCGGTCCCCGCTCCCGGGGCGCTGCGCACCGACAGCGTGGCGCCGTCGGTCGCGGCCAGGTCGGCGAGCAGGCGCAGGCCCAGGTGACCCCGGGTCGGCTCCTCGACCTTCGGGCCGAGGTCGAAGCCGACGCCGTCGTCGATCACCGTGAGGACCAGGCCGGAGCCGGCCCGCTCGACGGTCACGTCGACCGTGCGGGCGCGGGAGTGCTTGGCGATGTTGCGCAGCGCCTCCTGGACCGTGCGCAGGACCAGCGCCGCCGTCGCCGGGGACGGCTCGACGTCCTCGGCCACGGTCACCCGGACGTCGACGCCGCGCGGCCGCAGCCGGCCGGCCAGGTCCGCCAGCGCCATCGGCAGGTCGTCGCGGTCGAGGTCGGGCGGGTAGATCTCCACCAGCAGCGAGCGCAGCGAGCCGACCGACTCCCGCAGCGCCGCGGCGGCCTGGCCGAGCCCCTCGGCCACCTGGCCCGTCGCGCCGTCGGCCGGGGCCGAGCGCACCTGGTCGGCAGCCCGCGCGACCAGGAGCGCGGAGGCCGAGACGTCCTGGACGATGCCGTCGTGCAGGCTGCCGGCGATCCGGCGCCGCTCCTCGGTCGAGGCGTCCAGCGCCCGCGCCTGCAGCAGTTCCCGCTCGCGCTGGGCCGCGCGCAACTGGGTGAGCATCCGGTGCGCCAGGGGGAGCTGCACGGCCAGCAGGGTCAGCACGACCGCGACGGAGATGGGGGCGAACTCCGACCAGATCTCGAACTGCCGGGAGGTGGCCTCCTGGTAGACCGAGTAGGTCTCCAGCAGCAGCGACTCCCCGCTCGGTCCGTCGATCTGCCGGTAGACCTCCAGCAGCTGACCGGCGGACCGCTCGAACCGGTTCTCCGGCCGGCTGAGGTCGCTGATCTCCGCGCGGGTGACCCCGTCGCGGAGCGCCTCCTGGTCCTCCTCGTCGAGGGCGTAGCGCTGCCCGATGAGCCGCGGCTCGTCGGAGTACAGGATCTCGCCGTCGACGTTCCAGATCTTGAGGCGGATGACGTCGGCCTTGGGGATCCGGTTCTGGATCCGGGCGTCGAAGTCGGCCAGCGCCCGAGGGTCGCCGGCCAGCAGCGGCGGACTGAGGTTCGGCTCGACCAGCACGGCGGCCAGCAGGTCGGTGGTGCGTCGCGCGTCGGCGAGCGACTCGTCCTCCGCCGCCTCCACCGCGGCCCAGACCCCACCGGCCAGCAGCAGGACGACGGCGACCACGTTGGCGAGGACGAAGCGGCCGACCACCCGCTGCACCGAGGGGGTGTGCGGCCGGCGGCGGGCCGCGCCGTCGACGAGCGGCACCCAGGCGGGAGCGGCTCCCGGCGGCGTCCGGACGCCGGTGTCCGCGGTCCTGTGGCTCGTGGCCATGCTCACCTCTGCGCCGGATCGCCACCCGGCCGGCCCGGGGACGGCGGCGGAACCGGACTCTCCCGCTCCGACCTGCCGGGACGTTGTGCCACCTCGCGGGCGGGGTGCGCAAGAGGCGGGAGGCCTTCGACCCCCTTCGAGGGTGGCGTCACCCGGTGACCCGGTGCCAGAGACGCTGGAACGCGCCCGCGCCGACCGGTGGCGCCGCCGCGCTCTCCCACCCGCCGCCGGCGGGCGCCGGCCGGCGGGCCAGGTCGTCCAGCAGGCCGGACACGGCCGTCGCCAGGGCGATCGGGTCGTCCGGGAGCACGAGCAGGCCGGCCTGCCGGTCGGGCAGTGCGTGCGGCGGGGCCGCAGCGGTGGTGGCGACCACCGGGCGGGCCGCGTCGAGGGCGGTCAGGAGCGCCGGCGGGGCGTCGGGCACGACGCCGGACCCGTCCGGGCGGGAGGGGAGCACGAGCAGCGCGCAGCGGCGCACGGCCGCCCGGACCGCCCCGTTCGGCAGGTGCCCGCAGAACCGGACCCGTTCGCTGATGCCGAGGTACTCCGCCTGGTGCTGCAGCACGCGGCCCAGCGGGCCGGCACCGATGATGTCCAGCCCCAGCGCGGGACGGTCGTCGGCGAGCAGACCGAAGGCGGTGAGCAGGGTGTCGACGCCGCCCGCCGGGACCAGCGGTGCCACCGAGAGCAGCGGCCGCGGCGTCCACGTCACGGACGACGTCATGACGGGCTCCCTCGGTCGGCCGGATCCGGGCTCCACCAGACCACCCCGCCGGTCGGCTCCGCACCTGGACGGGGGTCCTACGACCCCCGTCCGGCCGGGGCGTCACTCCGTCGGCGGCTCGTCCTGCCCCGACTCCTCGGCCTCGTCGGCCTCCTCCTTGGTCGCGTGCACCGCACCGTCGGCGTGCTCCGGCGGGCCGTAGACGGTGTAGAGGACCAGCGGGTTGGGCCCGGTGTTGACGAAGTTGTGCTTCGTGCCGGCCGGGACGACGACGAGGTCGCCCTGGGCCACCTTCTTCTTGCTGCCGGAGATGCGGGCCTCGCCGGTGCCGCTGACGAAGGTGAGGATCTGGTCGATGTCCTCGTGCACCTCCTCGCCGATCTCCCCACCCGGCGGGATGGTCATGATCACCAGCTGGGTCTTCTCACCGGTCCACAGCACGCGGCGGAAGTCGGCGGACTTCTCGGCCTCGGTCGCGATGGTGTAGTGGATGACGGACGCCATCGAGGGCGCTCCTCTCGTCGGACGGGCACGGATGCGTGCGGCCGGCGGCCTCCCGGCCCCGGCGGACGACGGTCCTCCTGCCCGCCGGTGCACGGACTTAGTCCTGCCGGCCGGGGCCCCGACACGTCCGGGTGAGCGGACTCACCGCGGGGCGCGGGAAGAAAACCCGTGCTCGCGGCGTCGCCATCGAGGTGACGTCGCCTCCCGCCCATCGCCCGACGGCCCGCGCCTACGCGGTGTGGCTGGTCGCGCTGTCGGCCTACGCCGTCGCCGTCTTCCACCGTGCCTCCCTCGGCGTCGCCGGGGTGGAGGCGCAGGAGCGCTTCTCGGCCGGGGCCTCGGCGATCTCGCTGTTCCTCGTCCTGCAGCTCGTGGTCTACGCGGCGATGCAGGTGCCGGTGGGGGTGGCGCTGGACCGGTTCGGCTCCCGCCGGCTGATCCTGGCCGGGGCCCTGACGATGGCCGCCGGTCAGGCGCTGCTCGCGGTGGCCGGCGACGTGCCGACCGCCGTCGGCGCCCGGGTGCTGGTCGGCGCGGGCGACGCGATGACCTTCGTCAGCGTGCTGCGGGTGATCGGCTTCTGGTTCGCCGGGCCGACGGTGCCGCTGATCACCCAGCTCACCGGCATGCTCGGCCAGTTCGGGCAGATCGTCGCCGCCTACCCGCTGGTCGCGCTGCTGCACTCGACCTCGTGGGAGGGCACCTTCCTCGGCGCCGCGGCGGCCGGCGTGCTCGTCGCCGTCCTGGTCGTCGTCGCCCTGCGGGACGCGCCACCGGGCACCGAGCTGACCCCGCCGGCCGGGCTGGCCGACGTGCGCCGCAGCCTGGTGGCCACCTGGCGGGAGCCCGGCACCCGCATCGGCCTGTACACCCACCTGGTCACCCAGTTCTCGGGCACGGTGTTCGCGCTGCTGTGGGGCTACCCGTTCCTCGTCGTCGGCCAGGGGCGCAGCCCGGCGACCGCGGCCGCGCTGCTCACCCTCCTCGTCATCGTCGGCATCCTCGTCGGCCCGCTGCTCGGCCGGCTCTGCGGCCGCTGGCCGCTGCGCCGGTCGTCGCTGGTCTTCTCGATCCTGGCGCTGACCGCGGCCACCTGGACCGTCGTGCTGCTCTGGCCCGGCCGCGCGCCCCTGGGGCTTCTCGTGCTGCTGGTCGTCGTCCTGGGCACCAACGGGCCCGGCTCGATGATCGGCTTCGACTTCGCCCGCACATGGAACCCGGCCGAGCGGCAGGGCAGCGCCAGCGGCGTGGTCAACGTCGGCGGCTTCGTCGCCTCGCTGCTCACCATCCTCGCCGTGGGGGCCGTCCTCGACGTGCTCACCCCCGGCTCCTCGACGGCCTACTCGCTGGACGCCTTCCGGGCCGCGTTCGCCATCCAGTACGTGTTCTGGGCGATCGGCTTCATCGGCGTGCTGCGGCACCGGCGCGAGCTGCGCGAACGGATGGCCCGCGGCGGCGTCGTCCTCGCACCCCTGCACGTCGCGGTGGGCGCCCGGCTGCGCGGCGGCTCGGCCTACCACTGACCTGACCGGCAGTAGTCGCTCCGGTACACGCCGCCCGGTCACGCCGGTCGGACGCCGCGACACGATCGGACTGCACTGCCGCGCCGCCGCGGTCTGGGAACCTCCGCATGCCCGGACGACGCCGAGCCGTCCGGCGGTCGGCAGGAGGGAGGCCGCCATGTTCCGACACGGCGCGGCCCTGGTCACCGACGGCGCCCGGGAGGCGGACGGCCCGGCCCCCGGCGCCTCGCCGAGACGCCCCAACCTCGCCGGCGACCTGGACAGCCTGCTGGGCACCCGGCCGCTGTTCCGCACCGCGCTGCGCGGCTACGACCGGCTGCAGGTGGACAACTACGTCTCCTGGGCCGAGGCCGAGCTGCAGGCCGTCCGTCGCGAGAACGATGACCTGCTGACCCGGTACGGCGCCTGCTCGGCGGAGGTGGAGATCTCCCGCCGGCTGCTGGCCTGCTCGCCGGAGGGCCGGGAGCTGGTGCGCACCTCCGAGCGGGTCGGCGAGATCCTCCGGCTGGCCGCCGACGAGGCCGCGCAGCTCACCGAGGCCGGTGCGGTCGAGGCCGACCGGATCCGCGGCCAGGCGCGCAGCGAGGCCGACGCGCTGCTGCGCCGCGCCGCCGAGGTGAAGGACACCGCCATCACCGTCAGCCGCCGGATGGAGGAGGAGGCCCGGTGGGCCCGGGCCGACAGCCAGGCGCTGGTGGTCGAGGCGCGGGAGGAGGCGGCGCGGATCCGCGCCGAGGCGCAGGCCGCCGCTGCGCGGGCGGTGGCGGACGCGGAGGCCGAGCGGGACCGGGTGGCGGCCGAGGCCCGGGCGGCGCTGCAGCGGCTGACCGGCCAGCTCGACGACGCGCTGGGCAGCCTGGCCGCCCTGCTCGCCGGGCAGGCGACCGTCGCCGTGGGGGAGCCGCTGGCCTCCTGAACTCCCGGTGGCGGCCCGCCGTCGATCCGAGCACGATCGCGACAGCGAAGAGGCCGCTGGGAGGGGTGTCGTGGACGTCGTCGTCGGCCTGGACTCCGGGACGACGGCGACCAAGGCGGTCACCGCCGGCACCGACGGGCGGGTGCGCGACCTCGCCAGCGTCGGCTATCCGCTGCAGGTCCCGGCGCCCGGCCGCGCGGAGCTCGACGCCGACCGGCTGACGTCGGCCGCCGTCGAGGCCCTGGCCGCGGTCGCGGCCCGCGCCCGCGATCGGGGCGACACGGTGGTGGGGGTCAGCCTCAGCGCCGCCATGCACGGCCTGCTGCCGATGGACGCCGACGGTGCGCCGCTCGGCCCGGTGCTGACCTGGGCCGACAACCGGGCAGGCGACTGGGCCGCGGCGCTGGTCGCCGACGGGCGGGCCGCCGACCTGCACGGCCGGACCGGCACGCCGGTGCACTCCATGTCGCCGCTGGTGAAGCTCTCCTGGATGCGCGCCGAGGACCCGGAGCTGGTCGCCGGCACCCCGCGCTGGGGCGGTGTCAAGGAACTGGTCGTCGGCGCGCTGTGCGGTGGCGGGCACGTGCTCGACCGGTCGTGCGCCTCGGCCACCGGGCTCTACGACATCCGCGCCGCGCGGTGGGACGACGAGGCGATGCAGATCGCCGGGGTGCGGCCCGAGCAGCTCGGCGAGGTGCTGCCGACGACCGCCGTCCTGCCCGGCCTGCGCGCCGACGTCGCCCGGGCGACCGGCTTGCCGGAGGGGCTGCCGGTCGTCATCGGCGCCTCCGACGGCGTGCTGGCCAACCTGGGCACCGGCGCGGTGCGGCCCGACGTCGCCGCGGTCTCCCTGGGCACCAGCGGGGCGATGCGGGTCGTCGTCCCGGCGCCGACCGTGGACCCGGACCGGCGGCTGTTCTGCTACGCCCTGACCGACGAGCGCTGGGTGGTCGGCGGGGCGATCAACAACGGCGGCTCGGTGGTGCGCTGGGCCGCGCACGCCCTGGCCGCCGGCTTCGACGGCGCCGCGCCGGAGGGGGAGGACGCCGACGCCCTCGACGCCCGGCTGCTCGACGAGGCGGCCGAGGTCCCGCCGGGCAGCGCGGGGCTGCTGTGCCTGCCCTACTGGCTCGGCGAGCGGGCGCCGTGGTGGCGGTCGGGGCTGCGCGGTGCCTACATCGGGCTGCGCCGCGAGCACCGCCGTCCGCACCTGGTCCGGGCCGCCGTCGAGGGAGTCTGCCAGCAGCTGGCGCTGGTGCGCGACGCGTTCGCCGCGACCGACCTGCCGGTGTGCGAGGTGCGGGCCACCGGGGGCGCGGTCGCCTCCCCGCTGTGGGTGCGCACCCTCGCCGCGGCGCTCGACCTCCCGGTCCGGGTGGCCGACTCACCCGAGGGCACCGGCCTGGGCGCCTGCCTGCTGGGCCTGCACGCGCTGGGAGCGCTGCCCGACCTCGACGCGGCCACCGAGCTGGTCGCCGTCCACGACCCCGTGCCGCCCGACCCCGGCGCGGCCGCCGTCTACGCGCGGCTGCGGCCGCTCGTCGACCGCTCCGCCCGGGCGCTCACCGACGTCCTCACCACGCTCGACGCGCTCGACGACACCCCCAGCCAGCCCGCGTAGTCCCGACCAGCAGGAGGAGCCGTGCCCGAGGTCGAACCCGCGCTCCGTTCTGCGCCCGTTCCGGTGAGAGGGGCCAAAATGGTCATTTCGGCCCCTGCGCCACGGCGCGTGAGGGAGTGGACGTCATGAGACGTGCGGCACGGGCGGCGGCGGCGGGGCTGGCGGCCCTGTCGGCGGTCGCGGCGCGGGATCTGTTGCAGCGCGAGCACACGGTGCTGCGCAACTTCCCGGTCGTCGGCCACGCGCGCTACCTGCTCGAGGCGATCGGCCCCGAGCTGCGTCAGTACCTGGTGGCCGGCAACAACGAGGAGCGGCCGTTCACCCGCGACCAGCGCCGCTGGGTGTACGCCTCGGCCAAGAAGCAGAACAACTACTTCGGCTTCGGCACCGACAACGACCTCGAGTACACCGCCGGCTACCCGGTGATCAACCACCGGACGTTCGGCCGCGCCGTCCCGCCGTCGGCCCCGTCCTCGGCGCACGACGTGCAGCTGCCGTCGGCCAAGGTGCTGGGCGGTCCGCGGGGCCGGGCGCAGGCGTTCCGGCCGGGGTCGGTCGTGAACATCTCGGCGATGAGCTTCGGCTCGCTGTCCGGGGCGGCGGTGGAGGCGCTCAACCGGGGGGCGGCGCTCGCCGGCTGCCTGCAGAACACCGGCGAGGGCGGTCTCTCCGTCCACCACCGGCACGGCGGCGAGCTGGTGTACCAGATCGGCACCGCCTACTTCGGCTGCCGCGACGAGCACGGCCGCTTCGACCTGGACCGCCTCAAGGCCCTCGTCGCCTCCGCGCCGGTGCGGGCGCTGGAGATCAAGCTCAGCCAGGGCGCCAAGCCCGGGCTGGGCGGCGTGCTGCCCGGGCCGAAGGTGTCCGCGGAGATCGCCGCGGCCCGCGGCGTCCCCGAGGGCGTCGACTGCGTGAGCCCGTCCCGGCACGCGGAGTTCTCCGACACCGACAGCCTGCTCGACTGGGTGGAGCTGCTGGCCGCCGAGACCGGGCTGCCGGTCGGCATCAAGTCCGCGGTCGGTGACATGACCTTCTGGCACGAGCTCACCGACCAGATGAGCCGGACCGGTCGCGGCGTGGACTTCGTGACCGTCGACGGCGGGGAGGGCGGCACCGGCGCGGCGCCGCTGATCTTCACCGACTCGGTGTCCCTGCCCTTCCAGCTGGGCTTCGCCCGGGTCTACTCGGTGTTCGCCCGGGCCGGGCTGCAGGACCAGGTCACCTTCGTCGGCGCGGGCAAGCTCGGCCTCCCCGACAACGCGATCGTGGCGTTCGCGCTGGGCTGCGACATGGTCAACGTCGCCCGGGAGGCGATGCTGGCCATCGGCTGCATCCAGGCGCAGAAGTGCCACACCGACACCTGCCCGACCGGGGTCGCCACGCAGAACGCCTGGCTGGCGCACGGGCTGGACCCGAACCTGAAGTCGGTGCGGGTGGCCAACTACCTGGAGACGCTGCGCCGCGACCTGTTCAAGGTGGCCGAGGCCTGCGGTGTGGAGCACCCCGGGCTGATCCCCGTCGACGCGGTGGAGGTCCTCACCGGCCGCACCGCGTCGACCCCGCTGGGCGAGGTCTACGGCTACCAGCCCGACTGGGGCCTGCCGTCGGCCGCCGACCGCGCGGAGATCATCCGGCTGATGGCCGGCGACGCCCCGCAAGGCGGCTCCGCCCCCGCGTCCCCCGACGCCGTCGGCTGAAGTCCAGCGGCCGAGGCAAAGGAGGCTATGCATACGTCTCTGACCGCCAGACGTAGGCATAGCCTCCTTTGCCTCCAGGGCGGGTGCGTCAGGAGGTGCCGCGGAGCAGCTCCTCGAAGGAGGGGACGTCGGCGAACGGGTCCACCGGGCCGCGCGCCGCGGCCGGCCGCCCGGTGACCAGGTCGGCCAGCTCACCCGCGGCCCGCTCGATCCGGTCGGCCAGCGCCCGGTCGACGCTCCCGGCGCCGGCCCAGTCCTCCGACGCGGCGAAGACCCCGGTGGGGACGGCGATCGCCCGGAGGTAGGCGAACAGCGGCCGCATCGCGTGCTCGATGACCAGCGAGTGCCGCGCGGTGCCGGCCGTGGCGCCGAGCAGCACCGGCTTCCCGGTCAGCGACTCCTTGTCCAGGACGTCGAGGAAGGTCTTGAACAGGCCGCTGTAGGACGCCGAGAAGACCGGCGTGACGGCGATCAGCCCGTCCGCCCCGACCACGGTGTCGATCGCGGCCCGCAGCGGGCCGTTGGCGAACCCGGTGACCAGGTTGTCGGCCAGGTCGCGGGCGTGAGTGCGCAGCTCGACCACCTCGACGGTGGCGTCGTCCCCGCGGGCGCGGAGGGCGTCGACCGTGGCGGTGGTGAGCCGGTCGGCCAGCAGCCGGGTGGACGACGGCGTGGACAGCCCGGCGCTGACGACGGCGAGGGTGCGGGTGCTCATCGGGCCGTCACCTCCTCGACGGTGTGCCCGGTGACGTCGTCGGCCGGGGCGTGCACGGTGGCGTCCACCGCTCCGCCGCGGGCCGCGACGCGGGCGGCGTGGGTCGGGGCGTCGGGCACGTGGGCGGGCTTGAGGGCGGCGAACTCGCGGCGCAGCACCGGCACGACCTCCTCGCCGAGGATGTCCAGCTGCTCGAGCACGGTCTTCAGCGGCAGGCCGGCGTGGTCGACGAGGAACAGCTGGCGCTGGTAGTCCCCGACGTAGTCGCGGAAGCCCAGCGTGCGCTCGATGACCTGCTGCGGGGAGCCGACGGTCAGCGGGGTCTCCCGGCTGAAGTCCTCCAGCGACGGGCCGTGCCCGTAGACCGGGGCGTTGTCGAAGTAGGGCCGGAACTCGGTGACCGCGTCCTGGCTGTTCTTCCGCACGAACACCTGCCCGCCCAGGCCGACGATCGCCTGGTCGGCCGACCCGTGGCCGTGGTGCTCGAAGCGGCGGCGGTAGAACTCGACCATCCGCTGGGTGTGCTCCTTGGGCCAGAAGATGTGGTTGGAGAAGAAGCCGTCGCCGTAGAAGGCGGCCTGCTCGGCGATCTGCGGGGAGCGGATCGAGCCGTGCCAGACGAACGGCGGGACGCCGTCCAGCGGCCGCGGGGTGGAGGTGAAGCCCTGCAGCGGCGTGCGGAACTGGCCGGACCAGTCGACGACGTCGGAGTCCCAGAGCCGGCGCAGCAGCGCGTAGTTCTCCACCGCCAGCGGGATGCCGTTGCGGATGTCCTGGCCGAACCAGGGGTAGACCGGGCCGGTGTTGCCGCGGCCCATCATCAGGTCGACGCGGCCGCCGGCCAGGTGCTGCAGCATCGCGTAGTCCTCGGCGATCTTCACCGGGTCGTTGGTGGTGATCAGCGTCGTGGCCGTGGACAGCTGCAGCCGCGTCGTCTGCGCCGCGATGTAGGCCAGCGTGGTGGTCGGCGAGGAGGAGAAGAACGGCGGGTTGTGGTGCTCGCCGAGGGCAACGACGTCGAGGCCGACCTCCTCGGCCTTCTTCGCGATCGTGACGACCGCCTGGATCCGCTCCGCCTCGCTGGGCGTACGGCCGGTGGTGGGGTCGGTCGTGATGTCGCTGACCGAGAAGATGCCGAACTGCATGTCGGGCTCCGGGTTGATTGAGAGTGCAACTACCGCTCCGTGCAACGTGCAAGGGGCGGGGGTATTCCGCCGTCCACCATGCCCCGCCGTCACCTCCTCGTGACTCCTCGCAGCGCTGAGTGATCAACTCGGCACGTCCCGCTGAACGACACCCGTGTCGTTCCCCTGCCGGGCGGCGGCCGTACCGCGCACCCGGCAGGGTCTGGGACGGTGCAGCCGCTGTACCGACCGACTGGGGGGACCGGGATGGCCGAGCCGATGCAGGGGGACGTCGCCGAGGGCGGAGAGCCGGGCGGACTGGCCGCGCTGTTCGAGCCACGCCCGAGGTTCCGCCGCCGGCTGCTGGGCTACGACCGCGCGGACGTCGACGACTACGTCGCCTCGGCCCAGGACCGTCCCGCCGCCGATCCTGAGGCCTCCGCGTGCAGCGGCTGTAAGGACGCCCCGCCCGCGCCGGCCGCGGTTCCGGAGGGTGCGCAGGACCGGGAGGCGGTGCTGGTCGTCGGCGCGATGCGCGAGCTGCTCCGGCTGGCCGAGCGGCGGGCCGCGGAGATCGTGGCCGAGGCGGAGGGCGAGGCCGAGCAGATCCGGGCGACCGCCCGCGCCGAGGCCGAGAGCCGGCTGCGCAACGTCGCCGACCTGCGCGACGCGACCCTGGAGCGAGTGCGCCGGCAGGCGGAGGAGCTGCTCCGCGAGGCGGCGGCCGAGCGGGCCCGGCTGGCCGACGAGGCGGCCGCCGCAGCGCAGGCGGTGGCCGATCTCCGGCGCCGGCAGGACGACGCCCGGGAGTCGCTGCGGCTGCTCACCGGCCGGCTCGGCGCGGCACTGGACGGGCTCACCGCCGGGGGCGCCGAGCAGCCGACGGCCGAGCCCCGGCGCCCCGGCGGGGTCGTGCTCACCGGCAACGTGGCGATGGCCGAGCCCCGGGAGTCCGTCCTCGGCTGACTCTCGTCGGGCGCGGAGAGCGATCCAGGTCACGTTCCGGATGTGACCCCTGCGATTGTCACAGGACGGTAACGACCCCTACGGTGGGTGCAGTCCGGTCGGTCGTCACGCCCCAGACGGGGAGCCTGGCCGGACGCCGCCGAGTCGTGTCCGCGCACCGTGGCCACGAGCCGGGGACCCACCGCAGCACTGGGGTGAGTCCTGCCCGCCGAGAGTTCCTCGGAGGGCAGGTAGGGCGTCTTCCCGCCCGAACCCGTCAGCTAACTCGGTAGGCGGCCACGGAAGAACGGAGAGCCTCCGCATGCTCCGCCCACGGGCCCTCGCGGCTCGCAGGGACTCCCGGCCGCGCGCACCTCGCGCCTCTTCCCGGCCCGCCGATCCCGCCTGACCGCGCCCGCCGGTCTCCCGCGTCACGTCCCGACGCCGCCGGCGCACCCACCCCCCAGCCCACCGCATCCCGGGCTGCCCTCGCACGTCGAGGGCCGGCTCGCGCGCACTCTCGCCTGGAGCACCCACACCAGATGATCGATCGCACCAAGCAGTTCTCCGCCGTTCCCTCGGACACCGCCGTTCCCTCGGACAAGACCGAGCTCGACGTCCCCGCCACCGCCGAACTCGATGCCCGGCCCGCCGCCCGCCGGGGGCTGCGCCTGCCGGCCGGCGGCCGCCGCCCGGCCTTCTTCCTCGCCGCGGCCGCCGCCGGCGCCCTCGTGGTCAACGTCCTGGCCGGTGGCCAGCCCGCGGCCGAGGCGGACGCGGAGACCAGCACCGTCAGCGCGTCGCACAGCGTCGCCGAGACCCTCGGCATCACGACGGAGGCGGCGACCGGCTCGGCCGCCGACGCCCCGGCCGCCGACGTCGCGGCCGCGGACCTCGCCCCGCTCGCGGACCTCGCCGCCTCCCGCAGCGAGCGCGAGGCCGCCGAGGCCAGCGCCGCCCAGGCCCAAGCCGACGCCGAGAAGGCCGAGCTCGACCGCCAGGCCGCCGAGCGTGAGGCCGCCGAGCGCGCCGCCCGCGAGGCCGAGGCCCGTGCGGCCGCCGAGCGCGAGGCCGCCGAGCGCGCCGCTCGCGAGGCCGAGGCGGCCCGCGCGGCCGAGGCGCCGGCCGCCAGTGGCGGGTCGTCGTCGTCCGCCGCGCCGCGCGGCTCCTTCAAGGAGTACGCGATGAGCAAGGTCGGCAGCGCCGACCAGTTCAGCTGCCTGGAGAACCTGTGGGGCAAGGAGAGCGGCTGGAACCCCAACGCGCAGAACCCCACCAGCACCGCCTACGGCATCCCGCAGTTCCTCAACTCGACCTGGGCCGGCACCGGCATCGCCAAGACGTCGGACGGCTACCGGCAGATCGACGCCGGCCTGATCTACATCGAGAACCGGTACGGCAGCCCGTGTGCCGCCTGGGCGCACTCGAAGGCCAACAACTGGTACTGAGCGGGCAGGCCGCAGACTGCCGGGTGTGAGCTCCGTCCCCGCCCGGTTCGTCCGCGCCCACACCGAGGTCCGGCGGCCGTCCTCCGTCCCGGAGGTGCGGCTGCACGTGGCCGACGACGTCGTCGCCCTCTGGGAGGCGATGGAGACCGAGGGGGGCGGCGCCGGGGAGGCGCCGCCCTTCTGGGCTGCGGCGTGGCCGGGCGGGCAGGCGCTGGCCCGGTACGTGCTGGACACCCCGGACGTCGTGGCGGGCCGGGCGGTGCTCGACCTGGGGTCCGGCAGCGGGCTGGTCGCCATCGCCGCCCGGCGGTCCGGGGCCCGCTCGGTGCTCGCCAGCGACGTCGACCCGTTCAGCCGGACGGCGGTGGGCGTCAACGCCCTCCTCAACGGGGTGGCCGGCGTGAGCGTGACCGGCGACGTGCTCGACCGTGACCTCCCGGGCGTCGAGGTCGTGCTCGCCGGCGACGTCTGCTACGACCGGGAGATGACCGAACGGGTGCTGCCCTTCCTCGACCGCGCCCGCGCGCGCGGCTGCGAGGTCCTCGTCGGGGACCCCGGCCGGCCCTACCTGCCGCACGACCGGCTGGTCGCCGCCGCGGTCTACGAGATCCCGGAGACCGAGGGGCCGGGGCTGCGGCGGACGACGGTCTGGCGGCTGCCGTGACCGACCACGTCGACGTGCTCATCGTGGGCGCCGGGCTCTCCGGCATCGGCGCCGCCTGCCACCTGCAGCACGAGTGCCCCGGCCGCAGCTACGCCGTCCTGGAGTCGCGGACGGCGATCGGCGGGACATGGGACCTCTTCCGCTACCCCGGCGTCCGCTCGGACTCCGACATGTTCACCCTGGGCTACTCGTTCCGGCCCTGGACCGGGACGCAGGCGATCGCCGACGGCGACTCGATCCTCCGCTACGTCCAGGACACCGCCCGCGAGCACGGCGTGGACCGGCACATCCGGTTCTCCCACCGGGTCGTCTCCGCCGAGTGGTCGACCGGCGAGGCCCGCTGGACGGTGACCGCGGAGCGCACCGACACCGGCGAGACGGTGCAGCTGACCTGCTCCTGGCTGTCGGTCTGCTCCGGCTACTACCGCTACGACGAGGGCTACCGGCCGGCGTTCCCCGGCGAGGAGCGCTTCGCCGGGCCGATCGTGCACCCGCAGCACTGGCCGGAGGACCTCGACTTCGCCGGCAAGCGGGTCGTGGTCGTCGGCAGCGGCGCCACCGCGGTCACTCTCGTGCCGACGATGGCCGAGACCGCCGAGCACGTGACGATGCTGCAGCGGACGCCCAGCTACGTGCTGGCGCTGCCCGGCCGCGACCCGCTCGCCGACGCCCTGCGCCGCCGGCTGCCGGCGCGCGCCGCGTACGCGGCCGTGCGGTGGAAGAACGTGCTGCTGTCGATGGCCTCCTACCAGTTCAGCCGCCGCCGCCCGGCCGCGATGCGCCGGTTCCTCCAGCGGACCGCCGGCCGGCAGCTGCCCGCCGGCTACGACGTCGAGACCCACTTCGGGCCGCCCTACGACCCGTGGGACCAGCGGCTGTGCCTCGCCCCCGACGGCGACCTGTTCCGGGCGATCCGCGCGGGCCGGGCCTCGATCGTCACCGACCGGATCGCGACCTTCACCGGCACGGGGATCGCGCTGGAGTCCGGCGCCGAGCTCGCGGCCGACGTCGTCGTCTCGGCCACCGGGCTGAACCTGCTGCCGATCGGCGGCATGGCGCTCACCGTCGACGGCGAGCGGGTCGAGCTGTCGGAGCGGGTCTCGTACAAGGGCATGATGATCTCCGGGGTGCCGAACCTCGCCATGACGATCGGCTACACGAACGCCTCCTGGACGCTCAAGGCCGACCTCGTCGCCCGCTACGTCTGCCGGCTGCTCGACCACATGGCCGCCCGCGGGTTCGCCACGTGCACGCCGGTCGCCCCGCCCGAGGGCGGCACCGAGCCGTTCATCGGCCTGAGCTCCGGCTACGTGCGGCGCAGCCTGGCCGCCCTGCCCCGTCAGGGTGCCCGCGCACCGTGGCGGCTGTACCAGAACTACCTGCGCGACGTCGTCCTGATGCGGCACGGCCCGCTCGAGGACGCCGGCGTGCGGTTCGCCCCTCGGCGGCCCGCCCCGGCCGCCGAGGAGGTCCCGGCGTGACGCTCCCGCCGTACCGGTTCGCCGGGGGGACGGCGGTCGTCACCGGCGCGGCCGGCGGGATCGGCGCCGCGCTCGCCCACGGCCTGGCCCTGCGCGGCAGCTCGCTCGTGCTGCTCGACCGGGACGCCGAGGGGCTGGCGACCGTGGCCGCGGGCATCGGCGCCGCCCACCCGGGGCTGGGCGTCACGACGTACGTGGTCGACCTCGCCGACCCCGCCGACACCCGGCGGGTCGCCGGCACGGTCGCCGCGGCGCACCCCGAGGTGACCCTGCTGGTGAACAACGCCGGGATGGCCCTCGGCGGGCGCTTCGACCAGGTGACCCTCGAGGAGTTCGAGGAGGTCCAGGAGGTCAACCTCCGGGCCGTCGTCCGCCTGACGCACGCCCTGCTGCCCACGCTGAAGGCGCACCCCGGCTCGCATCTGGTCACCGTCTCCAGCGTCTTCGGCCTCATCGCGCCCGCGGGGCAGGTGGCGTACGCGACGAGCAAGTTCGCCGTCCGTGGGTTCACCGAGGCGCTCCGGCACGAGCTGGCCGGCGACGGCGTCGGCGTCACCTGCGTGCACCCCGGCGGGATCCGCACCCGGATCGCGGCCGACGCCCGGGTCGGCTCCGGCGTGCCGGCCGACGAGGCCGAGCGGGGCAGGCGGGACTTCGCCCGGCTGCTCACCATGGACCCCGCCCGGGCCGCCGAGATCGTCCTCACCGCGGTGGAGCGGCGCCGTCCGCGGCAGCTGGTCGGCTGGAGCGCCGTCGTCCCCGACCTGCTCGTGCGGCTGGCGCCGGGCTCCCACGGCCGGGTGCTGGCCGCCCTCACCGCCCTGGCGGCGCGCGGCCGTCGCTGACCGGGTAGGCAGAGCCGGTGGCGGTGCACATCGGGACGTCGGGCTGGAGCTACGACCACTGGGACGGCGTGCTCTACCCGCCGGGCACCCCGCCGCGGGACCGGCTGGCGCACTACGTCCGGCGCTTCGGGACCGTCGAGCTCAACGCGAGCTTCTACCGCTGGCCCCGGACGGCGACCTTCGCCGGCTGGCGCCGCCGGCTGCCGCCGGGCTTCCAGCTGTCGGTCAAGGCACCCCGCGGGCTCACCCACGCCAAGCGGCTGTACGCGCCGGAGACGTGGATCGGCCGGATGACCGAGTGCTGGCACGAGCTCGGCGACCGGCGGGCGGTGCTGCTGGTCCAGCTGGCGCCCACCCAGGAGCGCGACGACGAGCGGCTGGACTTCTTCCTCCGCCTGCTCCCGGACTGGATGCGGGTGGCCGTGGAGTTCCGGCACCCGACCTGGCACGACGAGGGCGTCTACGCCCTGCTGGAGCGGCACGGCGCCGCCTACACCGTGATGAGCGGGGCCGGACTGCCCTGCGTGCTCCGGGCCACCGCCCCGTTCGTCTACCTCCGGCTGCACGGCCCGGACGCCGCGCACCTCTACGCCGGCTCCTACCCCGACGCGGACCTGCGCTGGTGGGCCGACCGGGTGGGGGAGTGGTCGCGTTCGGGGCACGACGTCTACGCGTACTTCAACAACGACGGCCACGGGCACGCCGTCCGCAACGCCGAGACGCTGCGCGCGCTGGTCACGGGGTGAGCGAGACGCGGCGGCGGGCGGCCCGGAGCGCGAGCACCCCGTAGCCGACGGCGTTGGGCAGCAGCGCCGCGGTGTATATCCCGGCCTGCACCGCCGGGCTGGCCACCTCCAGGCCCAGCGGCGCGACGACGTAGTGCCCCAGGAAGCCACCGGTGTACGGGCCCGCCCCCGCCCGCTCGCGGAGGGCCAGCTCCAGCTCGGTGAGCGGACACGGCGAGCCGGCGAGATTGACGGCGAGGATGGCCGCGCTCACCGGCGCGTGCAGCAGCAGCAGCCGCGGCCGGCGCAGCGCCGCCAGCGCCCCGGTCAGCATCAGGACGACGGCCAGCGCGTGCACCACCGCCACGGCGTGCGCCCAGAACACGCCTCCAGCGTGGCACGGCGCGGGGACGCGGTGGGCGCCCCCGAGCGGGAGACTGGGCGCATGAGCGATCACGACGCCGGCCGCGAGCCGGCCTCGGGCAACCTGGTGAGCCGGTCGGTCGAGGAGTTCATCAGCCAACTGCGCGCGTTCACCGACCGCGCCCGCGGGCTGGCCGGCGTCGTCCCCTTCTCGCTGCCGCGGCTGCCCTCGCCGCCCGGCGCGCTCTCGGCGGCCCAGCTGCAGGCGATCGACAAGGCGGTCCGGGGACAGCGGCAGCAGATCCAGGCGATGACGGCCCAGCTGGAGGCCTTCGACGAGCAGCTCGCCGTCTTCGAGCGGATCCTCGACCCGCTCGTCGAGTGGAGCGCCACCTGGGCCCGGCTTGAGGAGTCGGTGGCCGACCTGGTCCGCCGCTCGCCCCCCGAACTCGACGACCGCCCGTCGGCCGACGGGACGGCGGGCGGGAAGCGCTCCTGACCGCTCAGCGCCGGTCGCGCCGCAGCGGGTGGTCCGGGGGCACCTCGACCAGCACGATCCGGACGCCGTCCGGGTCGGCCACCCACGCCTCGACCAGCCCCCACGGCTCGGTCCGCGGCTCCTCCAGCACCCGCACCCCCGCCGCCCGCAGCCGCTCGACCTCCGCGGCGACGTCGCGCACCTGCAGCCACAGGGCCAGGCCCCGCGGCGGCTCCCCGGTGCCGGACACCTCGAGCAGCCCGTTGCCGAGGAAGAAGACCACCCCGGGGGAGTCGGGCGGGCCGAACTCGCGGTACACCGCCAGGCCGACGACGTCGCGGTAGAAGGCCTGGGAGCGCGCGGCATCGCCCGGCCGCAACAGGATCCGACTGCTGAGCACGTCCACCCCGGCATCATCGGGGGCGGACCGTCGCGCCCGACAGGTGGACGGCGGCCGGGACGAGAGGGAACACCGTGGCCATGCGCTTCGAGTACAGGGTGGTCGAGCTCCGGGAGGGGCTCATCGGCGGGAAGATGTCGGGTGACAAGCTGGAGAAGGTGCTCAACCAGCACGCCCGCGAGGGGTGGCAGCTGAGGGCGATCACCTCGGTCGAGGTCAAGGGCCGGATCGGCCCGGGCGGCGTCGAGGGCGTGCTGGTCACCTTCGAGCGGCCGGCCGGCTGACCGACTCCCCGGAGGACCCGCCCGTGCCCGAACCGGCCGACGCCCGGGCACGCCTGCGGGCGGACTGCGCCGCCTGCGCGGGCCTGTGCTGCGTGCTGCCGGCGTTCACCGCCTCGGCCGACTTCGCCGTCGACAAGCCGGCCGGGCAGCCGTGCCTGCACCTGCAGCCGGACTCGCGCTGCGGCATCCACGCGCAGCTGCGGGAGCGTGGGTTCCCCGGCTGCGCGGTGTTCGACTGCTTCGGCGCCGGCCAGCAGACGGTGCAGGTCACCTTCGGCGGCCGCGGCCCGCGGGACGACCCCGCGGTCGCCGCGGCGATGGCGACGGCGTTCGGCGTCCAGCGGCAGCTGCACGAGCTGCTCTGGTACCTGGCCGAGGCGCTGGCGCTGCCCGCGGCCGCGCCGCTGCGGGGCGCGCTGCTCGCGGCCCGCGACCGCACCGAGCGGCCGACCGGCGCCGGCGCCGACGAAGTCGGCTC